>JAFSSV010000004.1 GCA_017450825.1 Synergistaceae bacterium | reverse complement strand
TAGCTTGCTGATAGTAGGGGGGTATTTCTAAAATGTCAGCTTTGCCGGCGGGGGGATTCCTTACTCAAAAAACGCATCGGGTTGCTTTCACAAATTATTTTTCAAGATCCTAAGCATTTCGAGTCCTTTGAAGGGTTTAGGGAGATAGTCATCAAAGCCGAAGCTCTTATATTCATTTCGGGCATTGGCTCCGGCGTTGGCGGTGAGGGCAATAAATTTTGTATCGGGCGAATATTTTTTCGCGTGCTTCAGAGTCTCCACGCCGTCCATGCCGGGCATCTTGTGATCTAAGAAGACTAAGTCAAAATGAGTCGCTTTGATTTTTTCCAGAGCTTCTTCGCCGCTTTCAGCCGTTTCGATTTTGGCTTGAGAGTCTTTTAACATTCCTTTAGCGACAACGAGATTAACCGGAGTGTCATCGACTATTAAAATTTTTGCTTCGGGCCAAGCTGTCCGGTTATTGTCTTCGGTTTCGGCGGCCTGAGCTTTTCGTTTGTAATGAATTCTTCGTACTCACCGATTGTAAAACTTTCGCCGCGAGAAATTTTTTGCGGTATCGTCAAAGAAACTTTTGTGCCTTCGCCGTACTTGCTTTCAATAGAAATTTTCCCGTTCATTATGTCAATAATATTTTTGACAAGCGTCAAGCCGAGTCCCGCGCCTAAGATGTTGCGAGTCTCTGTAATGTTAGCGCGCTCAAAAGGCTCAAAAATATTTTGGCTTTCTTCTTCTCTCATGCCAAGCCCGGTATCTTGAATAGTAAAAAAGATCTTCAAGCTGTAAGCGTCAACCTGTTCGCTTGCAATTTTAAAAACTATGCTGCCCTGCCTTGTATATTTTGCGGCGTTGTCGAGTAAATTTATCAGGGCCTGCTTCAGTCTTAAAATATCTCCGAACAAATGCTCGGGCATATTCTTGTCGGCTTCAAGAATAAATTTCACTGGCTTTGATTTTATTTTATGGAGGCTGTAGCCTTCGCATTCTTTCAGGAGTTCGTAGAGATGATAATCGCTTTCGTAGAGATCCATCTTGCCGGCTTCTATCTTTGAGATGTCAAGAATATTATTCACTAGGGTTAATAAATAATTTCCGGCCTTGCGGATATTCTGGGCGGCCTTTTGTGATTCGCTGTCGCGGGTTTCGGCAAGCTCGCCGATCATCATGTCATTGATTCCCAAGATTGCATTCATTGGAGTTCTGATTTCGTGGGAAGTGCTTGCAAGGAAATTGCTTTTAGTTTTATTGGCAAGCGTCGCCCGTTCGATTGAACGCTCGGCCATGAGTCGGGCCTCGTCGGTTTCTTTGTGAGCTTCGATTAATTTTCTGTAAGTCGGAGCTTCCATATAAAAGAACGTGAACACAAGCATCATTGTCGCGATTGTGTAAACCAACGGGACATTCTGATCGAATAAATATTGAAGTAAGAACGAGTCAATCAGCAAGATAAATAAAAAGTTCATGACTATGAATTGTCCGTTGCCGTAATATTCCTGATGAACGAGCTGAAGACAGAAGCCCTCAAAGACAAAAAGAATCGCAAAGCCCGGAGAAAAGACTGTATAAATTTTTTCCTGATGCCCTAACATGAAAAGCATAACGATACTAAGAGCCAGCAGAAAGAAATTTATATTGAGAAATTTTTTTCCTATTACTCTTGTGTAAGCTGCTACGTAGCACATCAGGCAATAGGCGTTGATATTAATCAGGGCGTAAAAGATTTTCATGTAGGACGCGCCAGGGGTCATGCTCGTGAAGAGTTCCAAGACAACTTCAAAACATGCCGCCGCCAGAGTCGTTATTATAATAAGAATAAACCGTCGGTTAATTTCGTAGCGTGTCGCCATTCGTCCTCCCAAAAAAATTGAAAGAACTAATAAAAACGGCAGCATTGTTATTTCTAAAAAGGCCGGTTGAAAATTATTCATAGTGAACAAGCTTGAATTCCTCTTTCTGATTTCGAGATACTTGAGATTTACTTACAAGTATAACAAAAACGAAACGAGAAAGAACAATGAGCTTAAAAATTTTTAAAATCTCCGCGGCTTGTGACGATTTCGTAGCCGATTTTTTTCATTCGATTGGCGAGGCAATTTTTGCACTGGGCGCTTTCTTCGCCGGTACAGATTTTATTATCGTAGAGCTCGTATTTTTTTCTCACGCTCAATGGTGACAAGTTCGGCATCACTACATTAGCTCCGGCCAGTATGCCAAGCTCACGGCCCATAGGATTTATAGTTCCTAGAGCTGTAGTAGCCGGAAGCAGGACGGGCGGATGAATAAGTCTTATAACAGAAAGCAAGTAACAAGTAAGCTCAAGAGTCCCGGCGGAAAAATTTTTGAACGGCGTGTCCTTATGAGGAATGAAAGGCCCTATGCCGCACATCTCGGGCTTGAACTCTTCAATAAATTTTAAATCTTCGGCTAAGGTTTTATTACTCTGGAACGGTGAGCCGACCATGAAGCCGCAGCCGACTTGATAGCCAAGGGAGCGAAGGTCTTGAAGGCATTTAATTCTATTGTCCCAAGACATCTCGGCCGGGTGAAGTTTTTTGTAATGTTCTTTGCTTGCAGTTTCGTGACGCAATAAATATCTGTCGGCCCCGCAGGATTTTAAATACGCGTAACTTTTGAAGCTTCGTTCTCCGAGTGAAAGGGTGACGGCGCAGTCGGGGTGCTGTGATTTTATTTTGCTTACGATTGAGCCCAAGACTTCGTCATTAAAAAAATTATCTTCGCCGCCCTGTAAAACAAAAGTTCGAAAGCCTAGTTCATAACCTTCGGACGAGCATTCTAAAATTTCTTCGGGGGTCAAGCGGTATCGGTCGCAATTTTTATTGCTGTGCCTAATGCCGCAGTAAAAGCAATCGTTCTTGCAGATATTAGAAATTTCTATCAAGCCCCGAACGTAAACCTCACGGCCGTAAATTTTTTGCCGGGTTTCAACGGCCAAGCCCCGTAAAATTTTTGCGGCCTCGTCGTTTCGATTTTCTATTAAACTTTCATATTCTGAAAGTGAAAGCGAATTACCGGCCGCAAGCTTCTCAATGAGTCCTGAAATTTTTTGCATGGAACATTAATAAATTTCTCTTCTATGACCAACAGAAGTAACAAGAATAAGAATTTTGTTATCGTGAATTTCAGCTATGATTCTGTAGTCACCTACACGATAACTCCATTCACCAAAGTGATTCCCTACTAATGCCTTCCCGAAACGTCGAGGATCCTCGCAGCCTTCAAGATTATTTTGAATCCATAGCGTAATTCTAAGATACACATTAGAGTCAAGCTTCTCTAATTCTTTGCGGGCGCGTTTAGAAAACTCCACGCTATACCGCATCGCCCATTAGTTCCCCCTCAATACGTTTGATTAAATTTTTTTTAATCTCGTCAAAAGAATACGTAACAGGATCTGCTTCGTATTCTGCCTTGGCTTGCTCGTAGAGTCTCAAGTCCATAACGTCTTCGATGTGTTCGAGCATAGATTCTTTTGCAAGCTCTCCGACTGTCTTGCCGATTTCAGCGGCATAAGTTTCGGCGAATTTCTGATCGACCTCGTTAAGCTCAAACGTGTAAGTCATTCTTTCTCGCCTCCTTTTGCTTTTTTATTTCGAGAACGCTGTCTTGACGCTCACGCCTTCGAGATTTCCAATTTGACCTGAAAGGGCGGAGATTACGTCTTGCGGAGCGTCGAGGGCGATGCTGATAATGTTGATTTTTTTCTGATGATAGGGAATGCCCATGCGGCCGATAATATTATCGCGGTACTCGTGTAAAATATTATTGAGGGTTTCGATTGAATTCGTGTCTTCTACTATGATGCTCATGACGGCGACTCTTGTTTCCATTTTAAATACCTCCGAACAAAAAAATTTTTATGAATGCTACTTATTATATAATATGCTCAATTTACGAAAGGAGGCGGAAATTTTTATGATCAGTATGAACAGTTACAAGTCGCTCGGCGAGAACGGACTCTCCCTCATGCAGTCTTCCCTTAACACGGCCAACGCAGCAGGAACTAAAATCGCTGAAAGCGGCGCAGACCCTATGAGCATAGCCGAAGCCTCTATGGATTTGAGCCAGGCAAAAGTTCAAATGGCTGTGGGAGCGTGGATGGTCAAAGCTCAAAATGATCTCATGGAAACTTCGTTACAGATCTTCGGGATCGGAACAAAACACAACGAGCTTTATTAATTTAATTTTAACTTGAAAATTTTACGGGTGAGGAGTCGGGATTCTTTTTCCCGCTCCTCTTTAAAAATATATATTTTTTATTAAGGAGGGCTTCACACTTGGAACAAATTCAGAACGAAAAAATTTCACTTATAAACGGCAGAATACATACGCGCAGCGGAATAGCCTCAAGCATTGCTATAAAACATGGACGGATAATTTCAATAAATGATGAACTTGACAGCCCGGACGGAAAATTTATTGACCTTCACGGCCGGACGGTATTGCCTGGATTTTGTGACACGAGCTTTGATTTTTTATCGTGGGCCGAAGAACAAGACCGGCTTGATATTAATAACGTTCATTCATTAAAAGAATTATCTGACTCGCTCACGGCTTATGCACAGGCAAACCCGACTCCCCTGCGCGGCTGGTATGTAGCTTATAACCTTCCAGAAAATATAAATATCACTCACGAAAATATTGACACAATAATTCCTTCAGTTCCTTGTGCAGTAATTGACTCTAAAAATAATCGCATAGTTTTAAATTCCCCGGCCATGAATGAATTAAACATGCCGCAGGATAACGTAGAGCCGGAAGATTTTTCGACACATCTTCCAGAGCTGAACGAACGCGATATTAGACACTTGATAGAAACTTATTCAAAAAAAATAAATTCTCTGGGTATTACAGAAATTTGGTCAGACTTTTATTCGCAAGGCAACGCCCAAAAATTATGGAAGATCTTTTTAAACGAAGCTTATGACTCTTTGACCTTCAGACTGCGCTGTAACTTCGGCTTTAACGAAGCTAACGAACTCAATGAACTTTTAGCGCTTGGCATTCGTACAGGGGACGGCCTTCCGTTTTGCAAGCTTGGAGGAATTTTAATCGACGGCTCTTTAGAACAGTCTGAACAGAAAAATATGATCTACTCTGCTCACCTGTCCGGCTGTCAAATAATAACTGACAATAATAAATCCTGCCTTAATGCCCTTGAGCGGGTATCTAAAAAAATTCGCAAGCCCACCCGGCATTTAATAAAAAATTTCACCGGCGGCATTATCGAACGAATGAAATTATTAGGACTAGGTGGACTCGTTGTAAGCGAACAGAGTAACGAATTTTTACACGAAGCATTCTTGAACGGCATAGTAATTTCTCAAGGCTCCGGAAAAATTTTAAAAGCCCCTGTCGAAAATATTTCAAGACTCATTGAGAACGGCTTGAGCGTAGCCGAGGCTTTAAATATTTTTTCATGGGGAGCAGCTTGGAACGGCCGTAACGACTCGCGCCGCGGTGAGATCGCTACAGGCAGCGATGCCGATCTCGTTGTTCTTGAAAAAGATCCGTTTTCGGTCAAGCCCGAAGAGATTTCCGGGATTGATATAAGCATGACATTCAGCGCCGGCCGTGTCGTCTATGACTCGGGAGCGGTATAAACAATAAAAATTAAACAGGAGTGATTTTAAATGTCTCAACGTCAACGAAGCGCAGGGATCTTACTTCCTATTACGGCTCTACCTTCAAAGTACGGCATAGGTGACTTCGGGCCGGGTGCCTTTGAGTTTGCGAAGTTCCTTCACGATGCCGGGCAAAAGATGTGGCAGATCTTGCCCTTGACGGCCATTGATCCGGGCTGTGGAAATTCTCCGTACAGTCCTACGTCGGCTTTTGCAGGAAATTATTTGCTTGTAAGTCCGGAGCTTCTGATCGAAGAAAATTTATTAACGCAAGACGAGCTTGAAAAAATTTCCAGCAAGTACGATTTTTCAAAATCTCCTGACCGGGTTAATTATGACCTTGCCCGCGACTTCAAGACAGAAATTTTGAACGCCGCCTTCAAGCGTTGCCCTAAGGCCAGCGGCTCCGAGTTCGACGAGTTCAGAAAGAATACAGAATGGTTAGCAAGCTTTGCACTCTTCAGCGTGATTAAACAAGTTCAAGGCGGAGCGTCTTGGTACGAATGGCCCGAAGAGTTGAAGCACAAAGACGCGGCCGCAATAAAAAAATTCAAAGCTGAATATTCAAACGAGATAGCGCGGCAGGAATTTTATCAGTATGTTTTCTTCAAGCAGGCTAAAAAATTAAAGGCCCGGCTTGAAGAGCTTGAAATCGAATTGATCGGCGATCTTCCTCTTTATGTAACGAGGGACTGTGCTGACGTTTGGGAGAATCCCGGACAGTTTGACCTTGACGAGAATTTAATTCCTGTGACAATCGCCGGAGTCCCTCCGGATTATTTCAGTTCTACCGGCCAGCTCTGGGGCAATCCGACTTATAAATGGGAAGTAATGGAGGCGCAAGGCTTCAAATGGTGGATAGACAGACTGAAAAATTTATTTTTGCTTTTTGACAAAGTCCGCATAGATCATTTCCGGGGGCTTGTTGCTTATTGGGCTGTGCCTTACGGATCGGACACGGCAAAAAACGGAAGATGGGTTGATGTTCCGCATGAAAAATTCTTTGCGGCTCTAAAAGAAAATTTTCCGGATATGCCCTTCTGGGTGGAGAACTTGGGAATAATTACTCCTGACGTTGAAGAGATTAGAAAGAAATTAGATTTGCCGGGAATGTTGATCTTGTTGTTTGCGTTCGGAAATCCATGGGAGAATCCTTACGCGCCTCATAATCATACAAGGAAGAGCGTTGTTTACACCGGCACTCATGACAACAACACCTCGCGCGGTTGGTTTGAGAACGAAGCAAGGGAAGACGAGCTGAAAAATTTTTCGTCATATATTGGCCGCGATGTAATGGACGGATTTATTTTTACGAGTGAGATAACGCGCTTGGCCGTGAGTTCAGTTGCTGATATTGCGATAATTCCAATGCAGGATTATTTAAGACTTGGAGCCGAAGCAAGGATTAACGTTCCTTCGACTCCTTCGGGGAATTGGTCTTGGCAAATGCGGGGCGACGCGATCCCCGACGGACTCGCCGACAGGATCAAGGCCGCCTGTAAATTATACGGCCGGGCTTAGTCCCGACAGGCAAAGCGCAAGGGCAATTCCAAGCCGTTGACCTCTAAAATTTTTTCGTTCTGAAATAAATCCGGAAGAGAACCTTCGCAAGCTGTCCGGCCTTGGTTAAGGATTACGGCCCTTGAGCAAACGTCAAGCGACATATCTAAATCATGAGTCGCTAATAGAATCGTATGCTTAGAATCGCGCAAGAAATTTATGACTCGCCGCCGGGCTTTAGGATCGAGTCCTGCGGTTGGTTCGTCAAGCAGTAAGACTTCGGGATCAGCCGCCAGGACTCCGGCGAAAGATACCATTCTTTTTTCGCCGCCTGATAATTTATGCGGAGGGCGTGAAGCTAATTTCTCAATGCCAAGGGACTCCAAGAGCCTTAAAGATTTTTCAAGGGCTTGAGATTTTTTCATGCCGCGGGCTATTAAACTAAAGGCAACATCTTCCAGAACGCTGGGCATTAAAATCTGATCATCGGGATCTTGAAAGATCAGCCCGGTTTTCTTTATAAGTTCTTCGGGACTTGCGGGAGTCCCTTCAAAAAAAATTTCTCCTGTTTGAATCTTTAAAGCTCCGGCTATGTGTAAAAGCAGCGTAGATTTTCCGGAGCCGTTAGCACCAACCAGCGCGATTTTTTCTTGAGGCTTGATTGAAAAATTAATTCCCTTTAGTGCCTCATGACCATCGGGATATTTATAACAAAGATTTTTTATTCTTAACATTTTTTTCTTTCGACGTTCTTGAGCTAGAGATACCCCCTCGCCAGCAAGCTTGGCCCTCTTTTAAAGAACCCCCACCACCGCAAGCGGCCCGCCAAAAACCCTCCCCCGAGGGAGGCTAAGAGATTTTTTTACACAAAAGCCTCCCCTTGGGGAGGTGGTAAGCGAAGCGAACCGGAGGGGGTTGTTCTAAAAAAAGGGGAGGTGCCTGACTGAAAGGAAGGCGGAGGGGTTGAGTCTTAAAAAAATTTTTTTAACAACAATCCCTTACGCCTCCACATTGAATCCTTCAAAGCCTCCCCGGCAAGTTATCGCGGTCATGACCCGTTCGGATTTTTCGGAGCCTTGTAATAAAATCGAAGCCGTTATGTAAGCAAACACTTTGAACTTCGCCAAGCCTTTCAGCCCGGGCGCTCGCAGTCTTGCGGAAATCAGGGCCGAGTCGAGCCGTTCATTCAAGATATAAATTCCCCGCATGGTCAAGAGAATTAAAATAATTATTTTTTCGGGAGCTTTTAAAAATTTCAGACCCTTATAAATTCCTGCTGCACCTTGCGGCAAAATCAAAGCTGCAAAGACTATATAGACCATGTTCACCCTGAAAGCTATTATCAAGCCGCGAATGAGTCCTTCCCAAAAGTTCGGCCATGTTAGAGCAAGCGTTACGATCATAAAAAGATTTACGAGATTAATTTTTTTTAGAGCGCCGAGTCCTTCGGGTTTCTTCCAGAAAAATAATAGAACCGGAAGCACAGCACAGGCAAGCAGGAAAAAAATATTTTCGCTCAATGAGATAACTAGCGCGTAAATAAAAATTATTAACAAAGAAATTCCGGCGAATTTTTTTTCAACCATGATATTAAAAACGAAGTTACAGCTCCTTCAATTAAAGCTAAGGGAACATGAGCGGCCAATAAGATTTTTACGGCCGTGAGAAAATTTTTATCTGTGAGGCCAAGCAATGCCCCGACAAGTGACGCGGACAAGATTACGGCGAACGCTCCGGCGATAAAAGCGAACGTCATAGCCTGAAAAATTTTTTTGCTTTCACGTATAGCCCGCCCGAAAATTATATAAGTCATTAGAGCCGAGAAAGCCATTGTGAAAGTATTAGCTCCCAAAACCAAAACGCCTCCGAAATGAAATAAGACTCCCTGCAATAAAAGCGCCGTGAAGACCGCCGGAAAAACCACCGGCCCTAAGATTAACCCCATAGGCGCAAGAAAAGATAAATGAGTTGAGCTTGCCCCGATTCGAATATTCACGAGCGACGCTAAAAAAAATACAGACGATAGAAAAGCAACGCGGACGATTTTTTTTGTGTCTGTTTTTTTCAAGCCCAAGGCCAAGCCCGCGCAAGTCCCCGCCCAACATGAAATTAAAACTTCTCCGGATAAAACGCCTTCGCTTATGTGCATTTTTTATTATTACCTCCTTTTCACGGTGATAATTAAAAACGCCGCGTTAAAAATCAAACTCACTCCGAGCAACGCCCTTATAAAAAGCTCAAGACCTTCGGGAAAATTTTTTTGCTGATTGTTATTTTGTGAGTCTGAAGTTGCTTTGTCCGAAAAAAATTCTTTAGATAAATTTATTTTTGCCTCACATTGATGACCTTCTTCGTCACGAACTATAACGCGCCATTCACCCGGCGAGTCCGGAATGAAAGCGAAGCGCCCTTGTTCATCCGTTCGGCCTGACTGTACAGCGAACTTTGCGTCTTGAGGCGAAAAAACTTTAGCTTCACGGTAACTCATTTTTTCACCGGTTGAATAAAAAAATTCGAGCGCTATGGATTTCAGATTGCTTTGACGATAGCCGACCCCGTGAGCGAGTCCCCGGGTCTCAAAAAAAATTATCAGGCTGAAAGTTATCAGCCCGATCAAAAATTTTTTCATGCTTGTTTATTTCACTTCAAACAGAACGAAGGCGCGTAAGTTTAAATTATCATAGTCGCCTTGGACTCCGGGCAAGCCGCTTTGAGCAGCGCGGACTCCCCACCAACCCGGCGCGGTAATTTTTACATGAGCTATTCCGTTTTCGGCTTCGGTGTAATAGGCGTAAGAATTCTCGTACTCTTTGACGAACCCGTCATAAGTTGCCCATACGGGGCCGGTGTAAGGCTGGCCGTTCAATAAAATTTTCACGTCAAAATAATCGCCGGCTTTAAGATCAGCGGGGTTAGTAATCGGGATAAGCTCCAACGGATGCCCCAAGACTTGTGAAAAATTTTTGTCGCCTTTGCTTGTGTTGAAGATTGCCTTGGCGTATTTGTCATATTTATTAGCTGAAAGGACTTTGAGGCCTTGGGCTTCGAGATCTTTACGAGCGCCGGACTTGCCGCCTTCGTTAGTGACGCACCATGACTCGCCGTCTTTAATCGCAACGAGCATAACGGAGCCTGAAAGATCTTTGGGAGTGACGGAGAAGTCTATGCAGAGTTCGGGGTCATTGGCTTTGAGTTCGGACTCGATTAATTTTCCGTCTTCAATTATTCCAGCTTTGACGCGTGAAAGTATTTCAACTTCTTCTGGAATTATGAATTTGTGAGCAGATTGAACAGTAGCGTGAAAGGCTTGGCCTTCTTTCATTTCGTTTGAGCTTGCCTTGATTGTAAGCTCGTGAGCCGAAGCAGGAAGGACAAGAAGAGAAAGAACGAGCGCGATTGCTATAATACGTTTGGACATAATAAAACCTCCGTAAAATTTTTATTGGCTGTAAGAATCTTACGGAGGTAATAATAACACAGCGACCTTGAAAAAATATTACCGAAAAAATTTTTCAGTGTCCTTTCAAAAAAATAAAAGCCCTCCCAATTTGTGAGAAGGCTTTGCTTTGTTTGTTAAATCATTAGGATTTTGGACGAGTCATGAGGGCAAGAAGTCCGGTAATAATATCGCCGACTACCCATAATCCAAACAGCATTGATAATCCCAGACCTGTACCAATGCTGGCACCTATGCGTTCAGCTTCTGTTGTCGTCTGAATCTCTGAAGCAGACATATAACCGCCGATCACCCACAAAAGCATGAACGCATTAAAAATATAGAACACCCACAGGAAAATTTTTCCGAACAAACCGCGTTGGGGTTTTCGGAGCTCCCTGCCGCATTGAGGACATTTCATAGCACTGTCGC
>JAFSSV010000058.1 GCA_017450825.1 Synergistaceae bacterium | reverse complement strand
TAAGGTGCTTTTACTATAAAACTTTAAACTTTAAACCTTCGCGACCATTTCGCCGTATTCTTCTTTTTCCTTGCGAATGAATTCGCGGACTTCTTCGGTCGTTGGCAAGTCGTCCGAGCAATTATTCGACCTTACCATCATTGAGGCTTCAGCCGATCCGAACTCAAGACAGTCGGCCATGTCCCAGCCCTGGAAGATCCCGAACAGGAAAGCAGAACTGTAACCGTCACCGCCTCCGAAACCTTTGCGGGCTTTAACCGGGAAAGGCTTGATAGAAAATTTCTGTCCGTCTGAAGTGTAAGCTGTCGATCCTTCCATGCCGTGTTTAATCACGACGACCTTAGCGCCTTGCTTAAACCAATAAGCAGAACTTTCAAGATCGTTCATTCCGACCTTGATAAATTTTTCAGTGAGATCGAATTCTTCACGTGAGCCGAGAATTATATCGGCTTCCTTGGCTACTGTTGAGTAATATATTGCGATCTCGTCATTGTTCTTCCAGTTGTAAGCTCTGTAATCAATATCGAAAATCACGCGGGTATTATTTTTCTTGGCAAGGAGTACGGCCTTGAGGGCGGCTTCGCGTGAAGGGCTTTCAGCTAAAGCTGTGCCTGAAATCAAAATCGCCTTGGCCTTTTTAATATATTCTTCGTCAATGTCTTCGACACTAAGCTGAAGGTCTGCGGCCATGTTGCGGTACATTAGAATTTTGCTTTCTTTAGAAGATAGTAATTCCGTGAAAGTCAGCCCGAGTTTTTCGCCGTGCTTTGCCCGTGTTATGTGAGAAGTGTCGATACCTTTCTCGTTGAAATAATCAATAACGTAATCGCCGAACTGATCATCCGACACCGTAGCGAAGAAGCCGGCCTTCATTCCGTGCTTAGTGACTCCGCAGGCTGTATTAGCAGGCGAGCCGCCTACGAACTTTTCAAAGTAATGAACTTTTTTGAGCGGCTTGAATTCTTCTTTGACTGCTTCAGAGTACGCAGGGTTGAAATCAATAGCGACCCGGCCAAGAAAAATAATATCGAACTCCCTGTTCTCGTCAACCTGTAAATATTTCAAAGTCTTATTCCCTCTTTTCATTAAAATATTTTTGCCGTAAAAAACTAAACAAAAAAACTAAAAAATTTTTTAAAGGGACATATTGCGATTTGTTTTAATTGTCTGATTGGTCGGATTATATCATGTAAAGCGGCGGCATGTATAATTATTCACATTCTCACATTCTACAAGTTAAAAGTTTAAGAGGAGGAATAGAAATGAGCAGCCTTGAAAATATCTTGACCTTCTGTGTAAATTTGAGTCGTGAAATGATTTTGAGCGGAGCCAACCTTGAGCGCGTACATACTTCAATAGAAATTATCTGTCGTGCATATGGTCTGAAAGACGTGAGCATTTTTCTTTTGAGTACACATATTTCTTTGAGTGCCTACGATAAGGAAGGGAATTACGCCGCGCGTCAGGCTTCAATAAAATCTGCCGGAATAAATCTTGAGCGCCTTAAAAATTTGAATCAGCTTTCTTACAAAATAGCAGATATAACTCCTTCGCCCCGGCTGTTAGAAAAAATGTTAGAGCGTTCGCTGGAGACTCGTGACTATCCAGGCTGGATAATTTTAACGGCGCGTATTGTTGCGATGTCGTGCTTATGTTTTATGTTTGGCGGGGGCGTGATTGATTTAATACCTGTAGGAATTGTTACGGCGTTGATACATTTCATGCTTTTGATTTTAGAGAATACCGGGCTTGACAAGATTGTAATCAATTCTCTTACTATGTTTATCGCGACGATTGCGGCGATATTTTTTGTTTACTTGGGAGTCGGGAAGGACTTGGCCGCGGTAATCATTACTATTTCAATGTTAGTTATTCCCGGCATACCGTTAGTAAATGCTGCGCGTAATCTTTTATGCGGCCGTGAGAACAACGGGATCCTTCAGATTTTTAAAATTTTTATAGAGACCATGGCTCTTGGAACTGGAATTTACGTTGCGCTTTCAATTTTAAAAGACTATGTTACGATCACTGGCTTCAGTGCGCCGCTTGCGACTCCTTATTTGCTTATAATTCTTTCGTTTATAGCGTCCATGAGTTTTGGCGTAGTCTTCAGGATAGCGCCGAAGGATTTATATCTAGCTGGACTTGGTGGAGCGTTGACGAGGATATCGCTTCTTTTATTAGCTCCGGCGAATTTCAGCCGCTTGCTTTACATGACGATCTCTGCGTCAGTTGCGGCTTTGTATGCTGAATTCTGGGCGGTGAAACGTCGACAGCCTTCGACTTATTTCACATATCCTTCAATAATTCCGCTGATACCGGGCGATTTATTTTTTTATTCGTTGACGGGTTTTTTCTTTGGAGATTTTCAAAGAGTGACTTCTTACGGAACTAATTGCCTTTTATCTTTATTGGGATTAAGTATAGGCTTTGTTTTAAGTTCAACGGTATCGCATTATGTCCGGCGAATTCGCTTTGCCTGTTCTATGTAGGAAGGTTAGGGAATAACCGCCACTTCCCTTGCCTTTTTATTTTCTCGCCTCCATTGTATGAGGGAGGCAAGAAAAGAGTCGGAGTGATTGCAGTTAAAAAATAGACTGAGCTTAAGAATGAGGAATTATCATGTTTTTTCGGGCTGTAATAGATCAGCGCCGCCTTACTATCTTCAGTATCGTTCTTAAAAATCCTCCTTTCTGCGTACCCTAGCACTGCC
>JAFSSV010000057.1 GCA_017450825.1 Synergistaceae bacterium | reverse complement strand
GGGGGTTGCTTTAAAACAAGGGCCAGCTTGCTGGCGAGGGGGTTATAGTTTTTTAAGTGTGCTTAGTTTTAAAAATTTTCAAAGGGAGTGTGTGAAGTTATGAACGTCTTGCGTAAAAAGGAAATGGATTTTCTAAGCGGCGAAATAAAATTATGGAAAGAGCAGAGCATAATCACTCAGGAGCAGTCTGAAAATATTTTGGCGCTTTACGAAGTCAAAGAAAGAAATTTCCGAATGATTTTATTTATAGCCGGGCTTGTCTTGCTTGGGCTTGGAGGCGTGAGCTTCATTGCGGCACATTGGCATGAGCTTCCAAAAATTTTTCGTGTCTGCGTGATTGCCGCGGGGTATTTAATTTCTCTGGGAACGGCTTCATTTGTACGGCGGCGTTCACAAAGCGACACAGGCCAAGCAGGAACAAAGGGGTTATCTTCATATAAATCTTTCTTGCTCTTGGCAAGCCTGATTTTCGGGACGGGAATTTTTTTAATTACCCGTATGTATAATTACAAACTTGCCTGGCACAGTATCACGGGCTGGTGGTTAGTTCAGATTTTAATAACGGCTGTGATCTTCCGGGAGGAATGGCAGTTATATCTTGGCCAGGTCTTTTCGTTTTTGTATTTGATTTCGATTAACGCGATTGATATTTTTGCGCTTGAGTTCGCGAATCTTTCAAGGGTTTCCCTGCTGGAAATTTTTTCGCCTTGGAACGCCTTTGTTTTAATCATAGCCTTGTGGGCTGTAAATTATTTTATAAGGGACAGGCTGGCCTTCAATGCGAACATGCTCCTGACTCTTTTATTAATTGCTTCGCGAATGAGCTTGGCCTTCGGCGGAACGTGGACGTTAATAATTTTGGTTCTTGCGGGGGCGGCGCTGTCGTTCGTCCCGAAGAGTCATGACGCGGAAATTTTTGGGCTTTTAATGCTTGGCCTCTTCGGCTTGTTATTAACTTGGGGAGAATTTTGGAGCGGAGAAATTTTTACGGGAAAAATTTTTGGCTTTGAGGCTTTAAATTTCTGGCCGGTCTGTACGGCTTTAATAGTTGCCGTGTTAATGCTCGTGAATGTCTTCAGGGGTCATTCAAGCATAGGGATTTTATTTTGTGTTCTCTTGGCCGCGAGATATTTCTTTGATCATTTCTTCGGGTACATGCCGAAGGCTTGGGGCTTCAGTTTAACGGGAGTAATTTTTTTGATTGCCGGATTATTTTTCGGCAAGATAAAAGATCTCCTGACGCGTAAAAAATAAATGCAAGACTTCATAATCTCCAACGGAATAATTTTTGGGCCGGACTGCAAATTTCACAGAGGCGATCTTGAAATTTCAGACGGCCTTATTTTTAACGGTCAACGAGGCCTCGAAGCCGCCGAAAGGATCAACGCGGAAAAATTTTTTATAATTCCCGGGCTTGTTGATATTCACTTTCACGGCTGCAAGGGTCATGACATAAGCGAAGGGACTGAAGAAGCTTTTAAAGCTGTCGAAGCTTACGAAGCCTCCGCCGGAGTGACAACTATATGCCCGGCGACGTTGACACTTCCTCACGAGAAATTATTAAATATCATGCGTGAGGCAAAAAAATTTAAAGCTCATTCAAAAAATTTTGCCGGGATTTATCTTGAAGGGCCTTTTATTTCGAGCAGGAAGACGGGCGCACAAAATCCCGAATTTATTTCAAGGCCCGATATAAATTTTTTGCGAGAGCTTTACGAAGAGTCCGGCGGGCTTATAAGAATCGTGACGATAGCTCCGGAACTTGAAGGCGCTGGAGAATTTATAGAGGCGGCGAAAAATTTCACGAGGCTTTCATTAGCTCATAGCGATTGTGATTATGAACAAGCCCTTCAAGCTTTTGAGAAGGGAGTCGGCCAAGCGACTCACCTGTTCAACGCAATGAATCCAATTAAACACCGAGCGCCCGGGCCAATCATAGCCGCGCTTGAAGATCAGAATGTCAAAGTCGAATTAATTTGTGACGGAGTTCACATTCACCCGGCTGTCTTTCGTAACGCCGTAAAAATTTTCGGGCCTGAACGAGTAATTTTTATCAGTGACTCTCTTGCAGCTTGCGGAATGCCTGACGGGGATTACGAGCTAGGAGGGCTGAAAGTTATAAAGCGCGGGCGGCTTGCTTCGCTTGCAGACGGAGTGACTATAGCCGGGAGCGTCACGACTTTGACAGACGGAATGATAACGGCCGTGAAAAATATGGGAGTGCCTCTTGAAGCTGCTGTACGTTGTTCGACCATTAACCCGGCCAAGGCGATAGGGCTTGAAGATTTTTGCGGGAGTATTCAGACCGGAAGAGCCGCCGACCTTGTAGCGCTTGATAAAGATTTGAACGTGAAATTTATTTTTAACAAAGGAGAATTAATAAAAACATGAAGATCAAAAAATGTGTGTTACCTGTCGCAGGACTTGGGACTCGTTTCCTGCCTGTCACTAAGGAGCTTGCTAAAGAAATGCTGCCGCTTGTGAACCGTCCGATTATTTCTTACGGAGTTGAAGAGGCGCTGGCTTCCAACTGCAGCGAGATAATAATGATTACCGGCCGAGCAAAACGTTCGCTGGAAAATTATTTTGACAGGTCGTTTGAACTTGAAGAGCTTTTAAAGTCACGAGGCAAGATGGATCTGTATAACATGGTCGTAAAAATTTCTAACATGGCTGAAATTTTATATATCCGTCAACGCGAACCGCTTGGCCTTGGACACGCGATTTTATGCGCCGAACTCGTCTGTAAAAATGAATTCTTCGGTGTTGCTTTGCCTGATGATGTTTTTATCAATGACGTGCCTGTCCTCTCACAGCTCATAAAAATTCATGAACGAATGGGCGGTACTGTCATTGCTCTTGAAGAGGTAGCGCCTGAAAATGTTTCGCGCTATGGAATCGTAAAATCTCAATTTGAAGTTGAACCGGGCGTTCATAAGATTATCGACATGGTAGAAAAGCCCAAGCCCGAAGACGCTCCGAGCAATCTTGCAATAATGGGGCGTTATGTAATTTCCCCGACGATCTTCCCGCTCTTACAGAACGCTAAGACAGGAGCCGGCGGTGAGATCCAGTTGACCGACGCACTGAAAGTTTTATGTGAGCAGGAGCCTGTATGGGGAGTCGTTTACAAGGGCAGGCGCTTTGACTGCGGGACTCAAAAGGGCTGGCTTGCGGCTAATGTTCAGCTTGCGATGGACGACCCCGAACTTAGAGAAGTAATTTTAGAAATCGTGAATAAATAATATAGTAAGCAAAAAGCTATAACCCCCTCGCCAGCAAGCTGGCCCTCTTGGAGAGCAACCCCCCTGTCAACAAGTTGACATCCCCCCTTTCAGGGGGGACGAGAGAGTTTTTTCAAGATATTCTATTCCCTTTACACTCTTGCCTCCCCTGAAAGGGGAGGTGGCCGACTGAAAGGAGGTCGGAGGGGTTGAAGTTAAAAGAAACGAGCGGTGCCGAGGGGAAGGCGGAGGGGTTGAAGTTAAAAGAAAAGAGCGGTGCCGAAAGGAGGTCGGATGGGTTGAAGTTAAAAGAAAAGAGCGGTGCCGAAAGGAGGTCGGATGGGTTGAAGTTAAAAGAAACGAGCGGTGCCGAAGGGAAGGCGGAGGGGTTGAAGTTAAAAGAAAAGAGCGGTGCCGAGGGGAGGGCCGAGGGGTTGTAGTTAAAAATAAAAGGCCTCCCGTTCAAAGGGAGGCTTAAAATTTTTTTATTCTGCTTTGTATTTATTTTTTACAATGCAGACGACTTTCATAGGAAGCGTAACTTTCAAATTTAAATCCGGATTAACGGTCGAAGTCCATTCTGAAACGGGGACTTCCTGTCCGTCTTCGGGCGGAGTGATTATTCCGATAGGAAGGGAGCCGGAGGCTTGGAAATTTTCAAAGAGTTCGCGGACTGTCTTGCCGTCAAAATTTTTCGGAGCGTCGAACGAGGCGAAGCTGTGCCCGTCGTCTGCTGTCGATAAAATATCCCGAACGAACGCCGAGATCCCTTCGTTGTGGGTACACATTGCAGTTATATCGGCGATAAGACTGTCAGTGTATAAAATATCGTCAACGTGAGCGTAGCGCGCGTATCTTTCATTCTGGGGGTCATGAAGTTCTATGACCGTGTAGACCTCCGGGGCAATCGCTTCGACCGCCAGCCCCGTCAGGATTGTATGAGAGTCATCGTCGCCGTACTCAGGATCGCCGAGGATTATAGCGCCTTGTGCTTTCTCTACGCCACCTTTTATTAAAGCTTCGCGGTCTGAAGGATTGCCTTGGACAAAAAATACTTCGCTGTTCAAATTGCCCGGGCGTTCCTTCGCTATCAAAGCCACTTGCCTTCCGGAGGCCATAAGCTCACGGATTAAATAAGGGCCGCGGCCGTTCCACCCGCAGACTAAAACGTGACCTTCAAACCTGCAGTTATTTATTCCCATCATCTCCCCCAACATTTTTCTTAGCTGACTGTTTATTAATCTCTGCATGACTTCGGCAAAGACGACTCCGAAGAGCGCAACGCCGAAAATTGATAACAGGAAGACTATTATTCTTCCGCCGAAAGTTTTTGGGGAGGAGGCGAACTCCCCTTGTCCTATCAGCGTAAATAAAACGCTCCATAATGAGTCAAAATAGGAGCCTGTAAAATTTTTTTCCTGCCACCAGACCAGCAAGGCGCAACCGAACAAGAGTCCAAAAAATAAAAGTGACGCGCCTAATAATCTATGCGAAAATTTTTTTGAAAATTTTATTCCGCGCTTGGCATTCTTTACGGTTTTGACAAAATTTTTTGCGCTCATAGCCGTAACTAATCAAGAAAATCTTTTAATCTCTTGCTTGGCTGTCGTAATTTTCGGAGTGCCTTGGCTTCTATCTGTCTTATACGTTCGCGTGTTACGTTAAATTTCTTGCCGACCTCTTCGAGCGTGTACGAGTGCCCGTCTTCGAGCCCGAATCTGAAATGCAGAACTTCCCGTTCCCTTTCTGAAAGCGTGCTCAACATATCTTCAATCTGTTCGTGAAGTAAATGACCTGCGGCGGCTTCGTCCGGGCTTGGGAGGTCATGGTCTTCGATAAAATCTCCGAGCTGGCTGTCTTCTTCTTCGCCTATAGGTGTCTCAAGAGAAACGGGAAGCTGTGAAATTCTCCGTATCTCTTCGACGCGGCTGGCTTCGATTCCCATTTTCTTTGCGATCTCTTCGTCCGAAGGTTCGCGGCCAAGCTCCTGAACTAACTGTCGTGAGATCCTTACCATTTTATTAATCGTCTCGACCATGTGGACAGGGACTCTTATCGTTCGTGCCTGATCGGCTATTGCTCTTGTTATTGCCTGACGTATCCACCATGTAGCGTAAGTGCTGAACTTGAAGCCCCGCCGGTAATCAAATTTTTCGACGGCCCTAATTAATCCCAAGTTGCCCTCTTGAATCAAATCCAAGAACAACATTCCGCGGCCGATATATTTTTTTGCAATGCTCACGACGAGTCTTAAATTCGCGTCGATTAAACGCTGCTTAGCTTCGAGATCGCCGGCCTCTATTTTTTTTGCAAGATCGACCTCTTCGGCGGCCGTCAAGAGTGACACTTTACCGATCTCACGCAGGTACATTCTCACGGGGTCTGTAAGCGGAATGTCATCGAGCTTGGTAAGTTCGCTGTCGATTGTCGGGATAAATTCCTCACGGGAGTCGGAAGGCGTTGGGATTTTGCCGATATTTATATTTGACTTATCGACAACGTCTATTCCCATCTCCTGAAGGTTAGTGAAAATGCTGTCGAGTGTATCAGCGTCCCAAGTTTCTACGGGAATATGACGCTCAATGTCGTCATTAGTGACGTAGCCTCGGCTAGTCCCTTCGTTCAAGAGGTCGTCGATCCCTTCAGAGCTTTTTCCTTCGCCTAAGCTTTCTGCTTCCTCTTCTTCTGTTTCTTCTTCGAGTTCCGCCCCGTCGGGCATATCAGGCTCGACTTCTTCTTTAAAATCTTCTTCCTCTAGGACATCAAGTTCATTCTCTCTTTCATTCTCGTTCTCTTTCTCTTTTTCTTTTTTTGTTTTGCGTTTGGTGGTCAAAATTTTTTGCTCCTTTGCTTAAAAATTTTCAGCCTAGCTGGACGGTCATTCCTAAGAACGGCGGAAAGTCCAGCGTAGCCGAACCGCCTACTATATCTTTGCTTGAACTTTCCTCAAGTTCGGAAAGAGTTTTGCTCATGGCCAAGGCGTAGGGATTTTCATTTTCCCAAGGCATGAAGAATCTTTTATAGCCAAATTTTTCGGCGTAATAAGCCAGAGGCTCGGCCTTCAAAATATTTTTTGACTGTACTAAGGCAAACTCTAAGATTTTTAAATAGCTGTCGCAATCGTAGAAGGGTTCGTCGCTGGCGATAGCGATCACTCGTGAAGTGCTTTGCAGGATTCCCTCGCGCCCTAAAGAACATGACGCAATGCCGGCATAGAGTCGGGCGGTTTCTTTTTTTTCTTTTGCTTGAGTATCAGACAGCAGCAGGGAGAAGGTCACGGCCTTTTCCATTTTTTCTGAATAGCCCAGCACCATTAAGAAGCCCAAGTGAAAAATATTATCGGCTCCGTATCTAAAAAAATTTTCCCGCGGGAGATTGCCAACGCAGCCAACATCGGGCGAGGCCATGAAGAAAAATTCGCTTTCAAGATCAAGAGAAAGGGACGCGATATTTTTCAAAGTCTCGCCGTAAAATCTGTTGACGCTCACTGGCTGATAATCTTTTCCGAAGGGGAACCACGAAGAAATTTCTACGTACAACTCAGAATTCCAGAACGGTAATAACAATTCTTAGACTGCTTCCTCCACTGCTCGCTCCTGTTTTTCTTTTATGACTTTGACAACACACTCAACGAGCTGCGTAATCTCCGGCTTGGTGACCTGATAATTTGCTCCGACGCTTGCGGCCTTGTTCTTAATGTCATTGGCCATGATTGACGAGAAGACAATGACCGGAATATTTTTTGTCTCTGGGTTTTCTTTTATTCGTCTTGTAAGTGTCAGGCCGTCAAGGCGGGGCATCTCTACGTCAGTTATTAACAAGTCGCAGCGTTCGCCGGCTCCGACTATAGCGTCATAGGCGACTTTGCCGTCCGGGCATATATGAAGATCCGTGAAGCCGCTGGCCATTAACGCGTCTTCGACCTGTTTTCTAATTAGCGGCGAGTCTTCGGCCACTATAATATGATAATCTCCGGGGTGTCCTACGCCGTCCATCATAGCAACGGCCTTGCCCGGGTCACCGCTGTGCTGAATGACGAGCTGCGGGCTTATAGTCTGAACGATTGCTTCATAGTCGAGCAATAAGACATTGCGCGAGTCCCGTTTGATTACGTAGAGGATCCAATCGCCCAAATATTTTCCCGTCATGCTTGCGTCGAGATCTTCTGATTTAATTCTATAAATTCTTTCGACCGCATCGACAACAAAACCTAATTTAACTTCGTTGAACTCCGCTATAATAACTTTGCTCTGCTCCATGGGAGTTACAGGGGGAATGCCCAGAAAGATTCTTAAATCGACCATCGGCAGCACCTCGCCTCTAACCGATGTTATACCTATAAGCGCGACAGGAGCATCGGGGATCGACCGAACGCCCGGCCAGCGTAAAATCTCTCGGGTTTTATCAACGTTGATAGCAAAAGACTGATCGCCCAGAACAAAGACAACTAATTGCCATTCGTTTGTTCCGACTTCTGTCGTTACTTTTTTAACTTCCTGCATTTTTTATAAGGCCTCCGCTAAAATGCTAAAATAACAAAGCTGACATGTATATATATCTTATCACAAAAGACCTTCACAAAATCGCACAGCCTTGAAAAAATTTTTTTGCTGCGGCTATCAAAAATGTAATCTTGAAATCTTTTAGCCTGAATTATAATAAACGGGCTTTAAAATTTTTTTGATAAAGGAGAAAAAATTTATCATGAGCAAGTTAATCATCCCCTACAAAATTTATCTTGAAGAAAAAGAAATCCCCTCCTCTTGGTACAACGTACGAGCCGACATGAAGAACAAACCCGCCCCGTTGATTCACCCCGGTACGCTGAAGCCTCTGACCTTTGAAGAAATGCGCCCGATCTTTTGCGACGAACTTATTAAGCAGGAACTTGACGATAACACAGCATTTATTCCTATACCTGAAGAGATCTTAAACTTCTATAAAATGTACAGACCTTCGCCTTTAACTCACGCTGTCTTTTTAGAAGAAGCCTTAGGAACTCCGGCGCATATTTTTTACAAGTTTGAGGGTAATAATACTTCTGGCTCTCACAAATTGAATTCTGCGATTGCTCAAGCTTATTACGCGAAGCAGCAGGGCCTCAAGGGCGTTACGACTGAAACCGGCGCGGGGCAATGGGGAACGGCGCTGGCTATGGCCTGTTCGTTCTTCAGGCTTGGCTGTAAAGTTTTCATGGTGAAAGTGTCTTACGAGCAGAAGCCTTTCCGCCGTGAAGTCATGAGAACATACGGAGCTGAAGTGACTCCTTCGCCTTCAATGAACACAGAGATCGGCAAAAAAATTAACGCTGAACACCCAGGCACTACGGGTTCTCTTGGCTGTGCTATTTCTGAAGCAGTTGAAGTAGCGACTTCGACTGAAGGTTATCGTTATGTTTTAGGCAGCGTTTTGAATCAAGTCCTTCTTCATCAGTCTATAATCGGACTTGAAACTAAAGCGGCCTGTGAAAAATATAATATCAAGCCGGATATTATTATTGGCTGTGCTGGCGGCGGGTCGAACCTTGGCGGATTGATTTCTCCGTTTATGGGTGAGAAGCTTCGCGGTGAGGCGGACTATCAGATTATAGCGGTTGAGCCTGCTTCGTGTCCGAGCTTCACGCGTGGAAAATTTGCTTACGATTTCTGTGACACCGGGAAGGTCTGTCCTATGGCGAAGATGTACACGCTTGGTCATGATTTTATTCCGAGTGCCAACCATGCGGGCGGACTTCGTTATCATGGAATGAGCAGCATACTTTCACAGCTTTATCATGACGGGCTTATGGAGGCTCGCGCTGTCGAACAGACTAGTGTCTTTGAAGCTGCTGAACAGTTCGCAAGGGTTGAAGGGATTTTGCCTGCGCCTGAGAGTTCACATGCTATCCGAGTAGCGATTGATGAAGCTTTGAAGTGCAAAGAAACCGGGGAAGAGAAGACGATTATATTTGGTCTTACTGGCACGGGATATTTTGACATGACGGCCTACGAAAAATATAACGATCATGCAATGAGCGATTACATTCCGACCGACGAAGACTTGGCGAAAGGTTTTGCCTGCATTCCGGAAGTTAATCTTTAAAGAAAAATTTTTTTAATAACCTCCTCGCCAGCAAGCTGGCCCTCTTGAAGAGCAACCCCCCTGTCAACAAGTTGACATCCCCCCTTTCAGGGGGGACGAGAGAGTTTTTTAAGATATTCTATTCCCTTTACACTCTTGCCTCCCCTTGGGGAGGTGGTGAACGAAGTGAACCGGAGGGGGTTGTGTTGGGGATCCCTTTGCCAACAAGCTGGCATTTAGAGAAGGAATCCCCCCGCCGCAAGCGGCCCTCCCCCCTTAAAAGGGGGGCTTGGGGGTAGTTCTAATTAAGCCTTCCCGCATTTGAAAAAAAATTTGGGGAGCTTTGAAAGTAATTTTAATTTGACAGAATATTTGACAGAATAGAATTTCCCGTCTATTATTTCTCACCGTGAGAATATAAAATCAAAACAAAGGGAGCGTAAAAATTATGTCAGTAAACTTTTCAATTTCAGCTAAAAATTTTTCCGAGTCCCTTTGCATGTCGTCACTAAAGATAAAGCTTGAGTATATATTTATTTGCTGTGAATGACGGATAAAAATATATATTCTGATGCATATAAAAGGCCGCTCATTCACTGGGCGGTTTTTTTTATACTTTAATTTTTTTTAAGGAGAGATTTTTTCTATGAGAACAAGCCCAGTTTTTAAAGGCGTAGCTACTGCTCTTATTACTCCGATGAATTCGCAAGGCGTTGATTATGACTCTTTCGCAAGGCTCTTGGATTGGCAGGTCGAACAGGGTATCAACGCCCTCGTGATCTCTGGCACAACCGGCGAAGGTTCTACCCTCGAAGACTCCGAACACAAAGAAGTCGTAAAATTTTCAGTAGAACGCGTTGCCGGAAAATGCCCCATAATCGCCGCAACAGGCTCGAACGATACAGCTTATGCGATTGAGCTTACTAAATACTGCTGCGACGTTGGAGCTGATGCTATGCTCCTCGTTACTCCGTACTATAACAAAGCAACTCAAAACGGCCTCGTAAAAATGTATTCAGCTATCGCCGACGCGTCCTCAAAGCCAATAATCCTCTATAACGTCCCCTCAAGAACAGGAATTAATATCGAACCCGAAACTTATGCCAAGCTCGCCGACCACCCAATGATCGCCGGGATCAAAGAAGCTAACGGAAATATTTCCAAGATAGTACAGACAGCTCAGCTCGTCGGAGATAAGCTTGATATTTATTCAGGCAATGACGATCAGATCGTCCCGATCCTTTCAATCGGAGGCAAGGGAGTTATATCCGTCCTTTCAAACCCAATGCCTAAAGAAACTATGGCGATCTGCGAAAAATTCTGGGCCGGCGATGTCAAAGGCGCGGCCGCTCTTCAATGCAAACTCCTTCCGCTTATTAACGCTCTCTTCTCCGAAGTCAACCCGATACCCGTCAAGGCTGCTATGGCGGCTATGGGCTGGTGCGAAAATTATGTGCGCCTCCCCTTGACCCCAATGGAAGAAGCTCACTGGAAAAAACTCGAAGCCCTCATGAAAGAACAGGGACTTATCTAAAGGAGTTTTGAAGAATGAAATTAATTATTAACGGTGCAGGCGGTCGTATGGGTCATATAATCGCCAGCATGGACGGAGAAAAAAATATCGCCGCGCTCGTTGATGTTATGTTTGAAAATCAAAGCGGCCAAGACAAATATAAAACCCTTGAAGACTTTCAGGGCCAAGCCGATTGCGTCGTAGATTTTTCAAATCATAAAGCCGCCGGAGATTTAATAAATTACTGCGTCAAAAAAAATTTGCCCGTCCTCATAGCTTCAACCGGACACACTCAAGAAGAACTCGAAAAAATTTCCGAAGGCTCAAAAAAAATTCCCGTCTTCCTGTCACCTAATATGTCAATCGGAGTCGCCCTCGTTGCCGACATAGCCGAACGCGTCGCAAAAATTTTCAGCCCTTGCGATATTGAACTCATTGAGACTCATCACAATCAAAAATTAGACGTTCCAAGCGGCACAGCCCTAATGCTCGCCAACAGACTCAAAGAGGCCCGCGAAAATCTTAGCTTCAACATAGGAAGGCACGAGAACGGCAAACGTTCAGAAAATGAAATCGGTATCCATTCACTTCGTTACGGCTCTGAGGTCGGAACTCACGAAATTATTTTTTCTAACGGCCTCGAAACTATCACGATTAAACATGACGCGAAGGATAGAGCTTTGTTCGCCCGCGGAGCATTGGCCGCCGTTCAATGGCTAGTGAAACAAAAGGCCGGACTCTATAACATGAAAGACCTTTTAGCAGGAGCGTAATTCAAAATGAACGCACAGGAAATTATTAAATTCATTGCCGACTCCAAAAAAGTCACGCCCGTGAAAATTTTTTTGAGCGAGAAAGAAGAAATAAATTTCTCCGGAACTAATGCAAAAATTTTCGGGGCAGGCGACAAAATTATTTTCGGCGACTGGGCCGAACTTGCTCCCGTTCTTAAAGCTAATCAGGAAAAAATTAAAGACATAGTGATCGAAAATGACCGCCGCAACAGCGCTATTCCCCTTCTTGATTTAAAAAATATTCATGCCCGTATCGAACCCGGCGCAATAATCCGCGATCAGGTTTCAATCGGAGCTAACGCCGTTATCATGATGGGCGCAGTAATTAATATCGGGGCCGTCATTGGCGAGGGAACTATGATTGATATGGGAGCAGTCTTAGGAGGACGCGCTACAGTCGGGAAAAATTGTCACGTCGGCGCAGGCGCTGTCTTGGCCGGAGTAATCGAACCCGCAAGCGCCAAGCCCGTGATAATTGAAGACAATGTTTTAATCGGAGCTAACGCCGTTATTATCGAAGGCGTTCACGTCGGAGAAAATTCTGTCGTCGCCGCCGGAGCTGTAGTAATCGAAGACGTTCCGGCTAATAAAGTCGTTGCAGGCTGCCCGGCCAGAGTCATTAAAGACAAGGACGAGAATACGACTCTTAAAACCGCGCTGGAGTCTTCCCTAAGGAAAATTTAAATGCCTATAGATTTCTTCAGCGAAGCCGAGTCCCTAAAGTCGAAGCTCTATTCAATTCGTGAAGAGTTCCATAAGAATCCAGAGCTTGGCGACCACGAGTATAAAACTTCTGAGCTTATTGAAAAAATCCTTGACGAGATCGGCCTGCCTCATAAGAGACTCTTGGACACCGGAGTCATAGCAAGGCTCGAAGGAAAACTTCCCGGGAAAAATTCCGCCGTTCGCTCTGACATTGACGCGCTCCCCGTCACTGAATCAACCGGAGCAAGCTTCGCCTCATGTAACCCCGGAGTCATGCACGCCTGCGGTCATGATGTTCACATGACAGGAGCATTGGGCGCGGCTATGATTTTAAAGAAGCTCGAAAAATTTTTGTCCGGCTCCGTGACTTTTATCTTTCAGCCCAACGAAGAAGGAGAAGGCGGAGCAGAAAGACTTATCGAAAAAAATTGTCTTGAAAATATTGACGCGGTATTCGGCGCTCATGTTGACCCGTTGTTGCCTGCCGGGCATGTCGGAGTCAAATACGGAAATTTTTACGCGGCCTCGGCTATGTTTAAAGTCAACGTCATTGGCAAGAGCGCCCACGGAGCGCAGCGCGACAAAGGAATCGACTCAATTGAAGCTGCGGCTCACATAGTCCCCGAAGTCTTAAAAATTCCCGGCGGAGTCGTCACCGTTGGAACGTTTCACGCCGGGACAGCCGGAAATGTCTTGGCCGGTAATGCCGAACTCAAAGGCATAATTAGAACTTACGGAGTAGACGAACGGGCGCGAATGTGCCGCGAGTTTGAAGAGAAAGCAAAAAAAATTTCAAGCTCCTTCGGGGCTAAGTGTGAATGCGATATTCAGCTAAGCTGTCCGGGAATTATCAACGATAACGACTCGCTTACCCGCCTCGTAGAAAATACAGCGCGCGAAGTCTTAGGCGGCGATAAAGTTCACGTGATTGAGAAAGCTTTATTTATAAGCGAAGACTTCGGATATTATTTAATGGCAAGGACAGGAAATTTTTATCACATCGGCGCGGGGTGTGAATACCCTCTGCACAGCGATAAATTTTTGCCCGCCCCTGAAGCCGTCACTACCGCCGCGGCCCTTCATTCGGCCGTAGCTTTTAATTTTAATAAACAGGACTGATTCAACTTGAACAATATTATTACAGCAAAGTTCGGAGGTACTTCGCTCGCCTCTGCCTCACAGATTAGAAAGGCCGCCGAGATAATCAAGGCCAACCCTTCAAGGAAATATCTCGTAGCGTCTGCTCCGGGAAAAAGATTCAGCGACGATATAAAAATCACTGATCTTCTTTATACTTGCTACGCTCAATGCAAAACCGGCGACGATAAAAATTTTTCGGCAACGCTTGAAAAAATTTCAGACCGTTACGCTGAAATTATCAAAGAGCTTGAAATAGATTTTGATCTTGAAGCCGAAACCAAGACGCTAGAAAAAAATTTATTGGCCAGCAAGACTCCAGACTATGCAGCCAGCCGAGGCGAGTATATAAATTCAAAGATAATCGCAAAATTTTTAGCGTGGGATTTTGTTGACGCGGCCGAGATAATTTTCTTTAAAGACAACGGGACACTTAACGAGTCAAAAACTTTCAAGACCGCCGGAGAGAAATTAAAAAATCTTTCTCATGCCGTTGTCCCGGGCTTCTACGGGAGCTTACCGGACGGGAGCATAAAAACTTTTTCACGCGGCGGCTCTGATGTCACTGGCTCAATCGTTGCGCGTTCGGTCGAAGCTGATTTGTACGAGAACTGGACAGACGTTTCGGGAATGCTAAGCGCCGACCCTAGGATCGTTAAAGATCCCGAAGTCATTAACTACATAACTTACACTGAACTTCGTGAGCTTAGCTACATGGGAGCGAGCGTCCTTCATGAAGACGCGGTGTTCCCCGTAAGGAAGGCCGGAATTCCTATCAACATTCGCAACACTAACAGGCCCGAAGACAAAGGCACTTTGATTTCAGCCTCACGCCCCGCCGATGCTCCTCATAAAGCCGTGACGGGCATAGCAGGCCGCAAGGGCTTCAGTTCAATAAGAGTCGAGAAGTCCATGATGAATTCTGAAACAGGATTCGGGGCGAAGCTGCTTTATATTTTTTCACGCAACGGGATTCCTTTTGAACATTGCCCGACCGGAATTGATACGATTTCTGTTTTTGTGAGCAGCTCATTATTTGACGAGAAGCGCGAAATAATTTTGCGTGAGATTAAAAACGAACTTGCTCCGGACTTCATAACGATAGAAAAAAATCTTGCCGCCGTTGCTGTAGTCGGTGAAGGAATGGTCAGCGCCAACGGAATGGCCGCCCGAGTCTTCAGCGCCTTGGCCAAGGCCGGAATAAATATCCGCATGATTGATCAGGGTTCGGACGAGTTGAATATCATAGTCGGCATTAATGAAAGCGATTATGAAAATTCTATCCGCGCCCTTTATAACGAAATGATTTTGAAATAATTTTTTTAAGAGTAAGAAGGAGGAAGAAATTTTTTATGCGTAAGATTAAAATTTTCGACACTACTCTTCGTGACGGTGAGCAGTCCCCGGGCTGCAGCATGAACTTGAGTGAGAAAATAGTAATGGCCCGCCAGCTTGAGAAGCTCGGAGTCGATATTATTGAGGCCGGGTTCGCAATCGCAAGCCCGATGGATTTCAAGAGCGTTCAGACTATCTCTGGAGCTGTCAGTAATTGTACAGTTGCAAGCCTTGCAAGACTGAACAAGCTTGATATTGATACGGCATGGGACGCAGTTAAGGACGCGGCTAAGCCCCGTATACATGTCTTCATAGCTACGAGCGACTTGCACATGCAGTATAAATTACGAATGACCCGTGAGCAGGTCTTGAACGCTATCAATGAACTCGTAGCTTACGCGAAATCAAAATGCTCCGACATAGAATTCTCGGCCGAAGACGCGTCAAGATCAGACCGCGAATTTTTGGTTAAGTGTTTCTCTGCTGCTATAGCCGCCGGAGCTACGACTATTAACGTTCCCGATACTGTAGGCTATTCAACGCCGCAGGAAATGAGCGAGCTTATTACTTATTTAAGAGAACATGTTGAAGGTATCGAAGGCGTAGATATTTCTGTCCATTGTCATAATGATTTAGGAATGGGCGTAGCGAACTCGTTAGCTTGCGTTAAGGCCGGAGCGACTCAAATTGAATGCACGGTCAACGGCATAGGCGAACGCGCCGGGAACGCAAGCCTTGAAGAGATAGCAATGACTTTGAAGACCCGCAGAGATTTTTACGACGCTGAAACGGACATTAACACCCGTGAGATTTATAAATCCTGCCGTCTTTTGAGCAACATAACGGGCGTTCCAATTTCTCCGACAAAGCCGATAGTAGGAGCCAATGCCTTTGCGCATGAAGCCGGAATACATCAGCATGGTGTCATAGCTAACAGTCAGACTTACGAGATCATGAACCCCGACGATATAGGCCTGCCTCATAGGGCTTTAGTCCTTGGCAAGCACTCAGGCAAGCACGCCCTACGCGAACGCCTTGAGCTTATGGGTTATGAGATTCCTGATGACGAACTCGAAGACATTTTCGTGAGATTCAAGAAGCTTGCTGACCAAAAGAAAACTATTACAAGCTCCGATCTTGAAGCGCTCACCCTTCACCGTTCAAGAATCGTCCGTCCCGAAGAAAGCAGCGCCTCCACCTGTCAATTAATCAGTCATTCAATTACATCGGGCAGCGGCATTCCTAAGATCTCTTATGTTAAGCTCATGCGCGACAATAAATTTTTAGAAGGCGTTGAAAGCGGAGCAGGGCCTCTTGACGCGGCGTTCAAAGCTATAAATAAAATGCTTGGCATAGAGGCAAGGCTTGAGGAGTTCAGCGTTAGGGCTGTAACCGAAGGCGAGGACTCAATCGGTGAAGCGTACGTGAAAATTTCGAGTGCTTCAAGCGGTGAAATGTATACAGGTTCGGGGATCTCTACGGACATTGTAGAAGCGTCACTGCAAGCTTACTTGAGCGGCGTTAATAAAATGTTCGAGGCCGGCGAGTAAAAAAAAATTTTTTTTGAGTCTCTTGGCCCATAAAAGAATTTTTAAGATATAATCTAGTTACTAAAATTCCATACTTAGGGAGGTAATTTTTAAAAAATGTGGCTTTTCTTAGTTTTTATTACTCTGGCGTTCGGAGTACTTGCGGGCTGGTATGCCTTTACGGTTTACAAGGAGCTTGACAAATTCCAGATTAAACATCCGCGCGTAGCTGAGCTGTCCGGGATTATTCACCGAGGCGCTATGGCATTTCTTAAAAAAGAATATACATGGCTTGCTCCGTTCGTAGGAGTTGTTGCAGTTTTATTAATCGCGGCGCTTGGAGTAGGCGCGGCGTTTGCGTTTATTCTTGGAGCGCTTTGCAGTGCTACGGCTGGCTATATTGGAATGTACGTTGCTACGAATTCCAACGGGCGCACAACCTATGCGGCTCTTGAGGCAATGCCCCATCATGAGGCGGCCCCGAGTGCAAGCGCTCTTGACGATGACGACACCGAAGCACCTGTAGCGGGCGCGACTTTGACTTTTGATACTGCTCCGGCAGTTGAGAAGGAATCGGCTCCTGTTGAAGCTGCGGCCGAAGATCCAGTACACAGCAAAGCGGCGGGCAATGCTCTTGAAGTTGCTTTCTCCGGCGGAAGCATAGTGGGAATGGTCGTCGTAGGGCTTGGCCTTATCGGACTCGCTGTAGCATATTTATTCTTGAATGACGTTACGGCGCTTACGGCTTTCGGAATGGGCGCGAGCAGCATTGCATTATTTGCCCGTGTAGGCGGCGGAATTTACACGAAGGCTGCTGATGTTGGAGCGGACTTAGTGGGCAAAGTTGAAGCCGGAATCCCTGAAGACGATCCCAGAAACCCTGCTGTCATTGCCGATAACGTTGGCGATAACGTTGGCGATATTGCGGGAATGGGCGCAGATCTTTTTGAAAGCTACGTGAATTCAATTCTTGCGGCTATGGCTATCGGAGCTGTCTACACGTTTACACAGGGCGGCGAGGCTCTTGGACTTTGGGGCGTAGGCTTCCCGATGTTCTTAGCGGCTTGGGGAGTCTTTGCTTCTATTATTGGCTGTATGATGATCTCCCAGAAGGCAAAGTTTGCTGATAAAGTTCGCGCTTACGCGGCGAAGCTCCCGGGAATGGCCGGAGTAGTTAAACGCATTGAAGAAGGTGACGCGGCGTTTGCTCTTAGAACCGGAACATTTGTAGCCGGAGGATTAATGATCGCAGGAACTTTTGTTCTTAGTATTTTATTCTTCTTCTCGAATTCCATGAGCGTATTCCTTTCAGTTACGTCAGGAGTCTTGGCCGGAATAATAATCGGAATAGTGACAGAGATTTATACTTCGGGCGATTATAGATTTGTAAAGAGTGTTGCTGAATCTTCAAACACCGGAGCGGCTACGGTAATTCTTTCAGGTCTTTCGCTTGGAATGATGTCGACGGGCATTCCTGTTTTATTAATCTGCCTTTCGACTTTAATAAGCTATTATCTTGCCGGTATGTTCGGTGTAGCAGTTGCGGCTGTCGGTATGCTTTCAATCACGGGAATTTCTTTGAGCGTTGACGCTTACGGGCCTATCGCGGACAACGCGGGTGGCATTGCTGAAATGAGCGAACTTCCCGAAGGCGTTAGAAAGATAACAGACCACCTTGACGCAATCGGAAACACTACGGCGGCAATGGGCAAAGGACTTGCAATCGGCTCTGCGGCTCTTACGGCCTTGGCTTTGTTCGTAGCTTACTCACAGGCGGCCAAGATTGACAAGATCGACATTATGAATCCTTATGTAATCGTAGGCTTATTGATTGGCGGTATGCTTCCGTTTATATTCTGTTCTCTTTCTATTGACGCAGTAAGCAAAGCGGCCGGCTCAATGATTGAAGAAGTCCGCAGACAGTTCAGAGAAATCGTCGGCATCATGGAAGGCAAAGGCAAGCCGGACTATGAACGCTGTGTAGCGATTTCGACTCACGCGGCTTTGACTCAAATGATAGTGCCGGGCGTTATGGCTATTGTTGTGCCTGTACTTGTTGGATTTATTCTCGGCAAGGAAGCGTTAGGCGGTCTTCTTGGCGGCGCTATAGTAACGGGAGTAATGATGGCTTTGTTCATGGCCAACTCCGGCGGCGCGTGGGACAACGCTAAGAAATATATCGAAGAAGGACACTTCGGAGGCAAAGGCTCTTCCAACCATGCCGCGGCTGTTGTAGGCGACACAGTAGGCGATCCATTCAAAGACACCGCAGGCCCCGCGCTTAATATCTTGATTAAATTAATGACGGTCGTAGCGTTAGTGCTTGCTCCGTTGTTCTAGTTTTAACTTGTAACTCAAAAAAAATTAACGAGCTAGGGAAAAATTTCCCGGCTCGTTTTTTTATTAAGCACGCTTATAAAACTATAACCACTTCGCCTCCCCTGAAAGGGGAGGTGCCGAACGAAGTGAGGCGGAGGGGTTTATTACTTTTAAGGTGCTTTTACTATACACAAAGCCTCCCCTTGGGGAGGTGGCCTGAAGGGCCGGAGGGGGTTGTAGTTAAAACAAATTTTTTTTAGAAAGAACCCCCACCACCGCAAGCGGTCCTCCTCCCCCGAGGGAGGCAGGGAAGGCGGGGTGGTTTTCTAGAAAATAAACTATGTTTGCTATAATGCTTTTGAAATTTTCAGGGCATTAAGATTTTCTTCAACGTCATGAACTCTTAAAAGACTCACGCGGCCGCATAACAGGGTTGTTACTGCGAGAGTCCCTCCTAAACTTTTTCCGGTGAATCTTTTTCTTGAATGCCCGGCCAGCAAAGGCGAGCCGAAAATTTTGAAGCTTTCAATATTTTTTACAAGCTCAAGATTTTCAGCAGCGCCCTTCCCGAACCCGAAGCCAACGTCAAGAATAATATTTTCCCGTTTTACTCCGGCCTCTTCTAAAATTTTCAGCTTATCGGAAAAATAAAAATTTATTTCGCTCAAAATATTTTTTGATTCGTTTTCCTGTCTTCTAAAATGTGAAAGCACGTAAGGAATTTTCAACCCGGCAATAACTTCGGGCATGTTCTGGAACTCTTCGAACTCAAAGCCGCTTATGTCGTTTATAAGATCTGCTCCTTCGTTTGCGGCTATACGGGCTACTTCTGGCTTGTAAGTGTCAACAGAAATAAAAACTTCTGGAAATGCAGCGCGTAAAGTTTTCAACGCCGGCAACAATCTTTCAAGCTCCAAGCTTTCAGGAAGGGGAGTAAAGCCCGGACGTGTCGACTCAGCTCCTAGATCTAAAATTTCTGCGCCTTCGGATAAAAATTTTTCGGCCGTGATTAAAATTTCTTTTTCAGTTGTTCGGCTTGGCCCGTAGAAGGAGTCGGGCGTGAGGTTGATTATCGCCATTAATTTTGTATCGTTGCTTAAATTTATTTCATGCCCGGCCGGAGATTTTATGAGCCAAGAATTTTTTTTCAAGCTCATTAAAATTTTTGAAAGTTCGTCGCGAAATTCTTTAAGTCCCCAGCAGTCCATAGCCTTTAATTTTTCGAGAAGGCTTCTTAACTGTGAGGGCGTTGCCATTAAGAGAACGTCGCTTGAGTCGGTCTTGCCGTCGATAACGTGTTTAGTAACGACAGTGTCGCCGCCGCGGGCTAATAATTCTTGCTTTAAGAAT
>JAFSSV010000056.1 GCA_017450825.1 Synergistaceae bacterium | reverse complement strand
CACTTCGTGGCCCTCTCCCCTTTGACAGGGGGCGCAAGGATTTTTTCAAGATACTCTATTCCCTTTACACTCTTGCCTCCCCTGAAAGGGGAGGTGGTGAGCGAAGCGAACCGGAGGGGTTAAATTTTTATAAGGGGAGGTGGCCGGTCGCGAAGCACGCCGAAGGCTCCGAAGGGAGGTCGGAGGGGTTGTGTCTTAAAAAATTTTTAGTAATAACCCCCTCGCCACTTCGTGGCCCTCTCCCCCTTGACAGGGGGCGCAAGCAAGGTGGTTGCTTTTCAAAAATTTTTTCTTACAGTATATTTATGCTTTGATTATCGTTAATTGTTAAGCATTCGCTTCCGGTCGGAGTGATTAAATAATCGTCTTCGATTCTCATTCCTCCCCAGCCTTCGATATAAATTCCCGGTTCTATTGTAACAACATCGCCGACCTGTAAAATATCTTCTGAGCTTTTAGAGAGTCGCGGGGCCTCGTGGACTTCGAGTCCTAAACCGTGGCCGAGGCCGTGTAAAAATTTTTCTCCGTAACCTGAGTCGCTTATAACTTTCCGGGCAATCGCGTCAACTTCGCGTCCTGAAATCCCGGGGCGAAGAGCCTTAGCCGCGGCGGTGTGAGCCTCTAATAAAATCTCGTTAATTTTTTTAGCTTGGTCGTCGATTTTCCCGATAGCAAAATTTCTTGTGATGTCGCTCATGTATCCTTCGACCATAGCTCCGTAATCTACAGTTACAATTTCTCCGGGCAAAATTTTTTTGAGTGTAGCCGGAGCGTGACACATAGCGCTTCGAGTTCCGGAGGCTACGATAAAATCATCATGCGCCCAACCCTTTTCAGCTCCCAAAAGTTTTATGGTCTGTAATAATTTCATTTCAAATTCCTGTTCGGTCATGCCCTCGGTGACCTGTTCAGGCAAAATTTGAAAAGCTTCGCGCCCGATTTTTGCGGCGCGTTTAATGAGTTCGACCTCGTGAGTATCTTTTGAGCGCCGTAACTTTGGAATGAAGCTGGACGAGTCTATCCATTCGACTTTTACCGGAGCAAAAAATTTTGAGTAAACAGCCTGAGAAATTTTTTTAGCTTCAAAGCCGACGCGAGTCCAGTTTGAATCTTTCACGGCCTTAGCGATAAACGCCGGAAGAGAAAGTTCAGACTGAATAATAATTTTGAAGGGCGACTGCAATTTTGATTGAGTCGTATAGCGCCCGTCGGTTATTAAAATTGCCTCGTCTTTGCTTATTAATAACGCTGCTGAACTTCCTCTGAAGCCTGAAATATAATGACAGCTTTCGGAGTTCGCCCGCTCGTCAACCAAGAGCGTAAACGCGTCAAGATTTTTTTCTGTCATAAGACCGCGTAATTTTTCAACGCGTGAAAAAATAATTTCGTTGGTCATGTAATTTTTCCTTTTTATTTAATTAAAAAAATCATATTACTTGTAAACGTCACCACGAGAGTCGATCGCAATGACCGTTATTATGATTCGGCCATTGTCCACTCTAAAAAGAACTCTCCATTTTCCGACGCGCAGTCGCCATTCAGGTCGGGCATGTAGAACTTTTACGTCAATATCCTTCCTGTTGTAAGGGCCGTCATGTAATTTATCAATCGCTATTTCGATTCGTTCGCGTGTTCTTTTAGGAAGACGCTTTAAATTTTTCAGCGCTTCATGAGTAAATTCTATTCTCCACATTATGCCATAGTGCTTAACTCTTTCTTAACAACTTCCCACGGGATCAAATTCCCATTCTTTATATCTTCGTCAGATCGTCTTATAGCCTCAAGTTCTTCTGGCGTTAGAGGCGGCTCATCGTTATTCTTGTCCAAAATGCTATCAACAAGAACTAAGATCGCTTTAACGTCTTTGTCTGAAAGTGCGTATGCTTCGCGCGCGAGTCTTTCTTGCGGTGTAATATTTAACATAATTTAAATTCTCCCTGAAATTTTTTACCCAATTCAGCCTTCAAATATTCATAGCGTTCTTTCTTTTCCTGTTTTGAAAAATGAATTGCTCTTGATTGCTCATGCCTTAGTGAGTAGTCGAGGGCTTCGCCTTGGAACTGTTCGCTTGTTAAATCAAAGACAACGCCTTCAACAAGATTATAACAATGAAAATTTCCGTCCGGTCGTAAAACTCCGAAGACATTGCCGCCGAAAATATCTTGAGCAAGAAAAGCAGTTATGGAACATTGACCGAGCGTAATATTTTCTTCGCTCCAGTTTGAACGCATACGAGGCGCACAGGAATATTCGCACCAAATTTTTGAAAGAGCGTCATATAAATCTGAAGGCGAGTCGATTCCCGGATAAATTTTATTTTGAGCGTGAATTTTTTTTGAAAGTTCAGCGCCGTAAAAAGCGTGCTGCATTTTTTCGAGCCTCCTTTAAATTTTTTAGTATAGTTATAATATATTCATCAAGATTTTTTTGAAAGGAGTTTTCTCTATGAGATTGCTTTTATTTTTCCTCACAGCCTTTGCAGTTTTTTATGGCCTCCCGGCTTTTGCGGAACTTCCGGCTTTGTTGCCTATGGAAGATTTTTTCAAGAACCCTCAATCCGCAGCCTTTTCAATTTCGCCTGACGGGAATCTCTTGGCCTTTGCCCGTCCATGGGAACGCAGAATGAATATTTATATAAAGGATCTGGAAACGGGAAACGAGCGGCGCATAACTTCAGCGACCGAACGTGACATCTCCGGCTTCTTCTGGAAGGGCAATGACAAAATAGTTTACGTTCAAGACACCGGAGGCGATGAAAATTTCCATGTTTTTGTAACGGATTTAAAAGGCTCAAAGCATACAGACCTCACACCTTTTGAAAAAGTCCGTGCCGGAATCACGGACGACCTTGAAGACGATCCCGTTCATATGCTCATAGAAATGAATAAAAACAATCCAGAAGTCTTTGACGTTTACCGCTGTGATATAAACACCGGCGAGCTTGTCTTAGTAGCAGAGAACCCCGGCAACATTGCAGGCTGGGGGACGGATCATGACGGCAAGCTGCGCATAGCTATTCAGACTGACGGAGTAAACACAAGCTTTTTATACAGGACGACCGAGGACGAGGAGTTCAGAAATTTAATTACTACTAACTTCAAAGAAACTTTTTCGCCGATCATGTTTGCTTACGATAACAAGAATATATACGTAGCCAGCAATCTCAGCCGTGACAAAGTAGCTATTTATACTTTTGACCCTGAAGCCAATAAGACTCTTGATTTAATTTTTGAACATGATGAAGTTGACGCAGGGAGTATTCTTCACTCTAAGAAAAGAAAAATCATAACGGGCGTTACTTATACTACCGATAAGACTTACTATAAATTTTTTGACAAGCAGCGCGAGGAACTTCAAAAGACTCTGGAAAAATTTTTCCCGGCTTATGAAGTTGTCCCGATTGATATGGACGATGACGAACGTAAAGTAATCGTTAGGACTTACAGCGATAAGACAAGAGGGGCTTATTATATTTACGACAGCAACGACAATTCGATTTCAAAACTTGCGGACTTGTCGCCTTGGCTTCATGAAGGACAGATGGCTCCAATGAAGGCAATAACTTACCAAGCTCGCGACGGGTTGACGATACACGGATATTTAACAACGCCCGCTGGAGTCGAAGCGAAGGATCTTCCGTTGGTAGTAATTCCTCACGGCGGGCCAAGCTCAAGAAATTTCTGGGGTTTCAGTTCAGTAACTCAATTTTTAGCTAACAGGGGTATCGCTGTTCTTGAAGTGAATTTTAGAGGTTCGGTTGGTTACGGAAAATCTTTTTGGCAGGCAGGCTTTAAACAATGGGGCCGCAAGATGCAGGATGACCTTACGGACGGAGTCTTATGGACGGTCGAACAAGGCATAGCGGATCGAAAACGCCTTGCGATTTTCGGAGCAAGCTATGGAGGGTATGCTGCGCTTGCCGGGGCGACGTTCACGCCAGATCTTTACGCTTGCGCTGTGAGTTACGTAGGGCCTTCAAATATTTTCACGCTGCTTGAGACTATTCCGCCTTACTGGAAGCCGTTCTTGGAAATGGAATACGAAGAGATCGGCGACCCCGTAAAAGACAAAGAACTTTTGGAAGAAATTTCCCCGGTCTTTCATGCTGAAAAAATAAAGATCCCGTTGTTCGTTGCTCAAGGAGCTAACGATCCGCGAGTCAATAAGGCCGAGTCCGATCAGATTGTCGAAGCAGTTCGCAAAGCCGGCAAGGAAGTTGTCTACATGGTAAAAGAGAACGAAGGCCACGGCTTTCAGAATGAAGAGAACAGGTTTGATTTTTATCGAACCCTTGAAGAATTTTTCAGAAAGTATTTAGGCTCAAGATAAATTTTTTTCTAATATAACCCCCACCACCGCAAGCGGCCCGCCAAAAACCTTCCCTCGAGGGAGGCTAGGATTCCTTCTACATAAAGCCTCCCCTTGGGCCGGACAAAAAGGTGCCCAAAGGGCCGGAGGGGGTTGGTTAAAAGCCTCCCCTTGAGCCGGAGAAGTTGCAATAAAAAAAATCATGAGCATAAAAATTTTTATTCTTAATATCAGCGAATATTTAGATTGCCCCGTTGACGGATACTTGAAATTTTTTTCGCCCTCACGTCAGCGGGGCATTTTGCGTTACAAGTTCAACCCTGATAGAAATCGGACGCTATGGGCGGAACTCTTGGCCCGTGACTCTATAGCAAGGCTCACGGGAAAAAATTTTCTTGACGTAAAAATTTCTCGCGCCGAAAACGGCAAGCCCTTCTATAAAAATTTTGACGGGCAAGAAATTTTTTTCAGCTTGTCCCACAGCGGCCCTTGGGTAGTTTGCAGCCTTGGGGACAGACCTAACGGCGTTGACGTTGAAACGAAACAAAATCAAATCGGCTTGGCTATCGCGAAAAGATTTTTTTTGCCGAATGAATATGAGGCTTTGAAAAGTTTAAACGACTCTGGAAAAGATTGGCGGCTAAAATTTTTACAGTACTGGACTCTTAAAGAAGCCGCGCTGAAATGTTTTGACTTGGCTTCGTGGACTGAAGTTGACTGCGAAAAAATTTTATCAGGAAAAGAAAACGCCGCCCGGGCTTGCTGCTTTGACCTTCCGGACGGCGGAGTTATAAGCGTTGTTAGTGAATTAACAACCCCATCCGGTTCACTTCGTTCACCACTTCCCCAAGGGGAGGCTTTGTTAGTAATACCCTAAAGCCCCCCTTTTAAGGGGGGAGGGCCGCTTGCGGCGGGGGGATTCCTTACTCCAACCCCCTCCGGCCTTTGGCCACCTCCCCAAGGGGAGGCTTTGCGGTGGTAGGGGTTATAGTTTTTTAAGTGTGCTTAGTATAGTTCTGCTGTTTCTCAACAAAGACATGATAAATAGATCTGATTGCCCTTTCAAAATCTTCGTTAAGAACTCCCACGATTATATTTAATTCCGAAGCTCCTTGATCAATCATTCTAACGTTAATGCGAGCGTCAGCTAAGGCGCTGAAAATTTTTGCGGCCGTCCCTGTTTGAGATTTCATGCTACGGCCAACGACAGCTATCAAAGAAATTCCGGACTCTACTTCAAGCGACTCGGGCTTCACGAATTTTGCTATCCTGCTCAACACGTCCTGTTCATGTTCGATAAATTTATTCTCATGAACTATAACTGTCATAGTATCAATTCCCGAAGGCAAATGTTCAAGCGGAATATTATTTTCTTCAAAGCACTGCACGACCTTTCTATAAAAATCCGGCTGTGAGTGCATTAGATCTTTTGAAATTATTATTGAGCAGAAATTTTTTCGCCCGGCTATTCCGGTTATGGTGTACTTAGATCTTCGGGCGGTGTTTTCTACGATCCAAGTGCCGGGGTCTTCGGGCTTGTTGGTGTTGCGGATATTGATAGGTATTCCAGCCTTCTTGACCGGGAATATAGCGTCCTCGTGCATGACGCTAGCTCCCATGTAGGCAAGCTCCCTAAGTTCTTTGTACGTGATATTTTTTATTACGGCGGGATTTGAAATTATATGCGGGTCAGCCATCAGGAGTCCTGAAACGTCAGTCCAGTTTTCGTAGACTCCAGCCCGACAAGCCGCGGCTACTATCGAACCTGTAATATCTGAACCTCCGCGCGAAAAAGTTTTTATTTTCCCGTTTGAGTCCATTCCGTAGAAGCCCGGGATCACCGCGTGAGCGCAAGCCTCAAGCCTTTGAGATAAAATAGAATTTGTCTTGGCCTCGTCAAAATTTCCGGCCTCGTCAAAGAAAATTACTTCAGTCGCGTCAATGAATTCATAGCCTAAGAAATTCGCCATTACGAGTCCGTTGAGATATTCGCCCCGTGAGGCGGTGTAATCTTTTTCCGGCTCATGAATTAATTTATTCTCGATAGCGTCAAAGGCTTCGGCTAATGAAAGATTGAGTCCCAAGCCCTGAATAATCTCGTTATATCTGTCCTTGACAGCTAAGAAAGGCTCGTAGAAATTTTGTCCTGCGACAGCATGTTCATAGCATTCGTATAAAAGATCAGTAACTTTTATATCACTGTCATTTCTCTTGCCCGGAGCAGAAGGGACAACATAGACTCTTGTATCGTCAGCTTGAATAATATCGCGGACTTTCTGAAACTGTTTAGCATCGGCTAAAGAACTTCCGCCGAACTTAACTACTTTTTTCATGTTTTAAAGCGTCCTGAATTTTTCGCCGGGATTTTTTGCCGGGAATTTATTTACGTTGGCTGGCGCAAGGTCAGCGAATTTGTTATTAATATTCTTGCCGATGTTCTTGGCGCATTCTATAACGTCCGAAACTACAGCGCTTGCTGTGGGAAGCTTGCCTGCTCCCCGTCCATAGAACATTAAATTATCTACCATATTTCCATGGAGCATTACGCCGTTAAAAACGTCATTGACGTTATACAGCGGGTGAGAATTTTTAACTAAGAACGGCGCTACTATTACGCTTGAATTTTCAGCGTTATAGACTCCCAATAATTTTATTGACATGCCTTTTGCTTCGGCCTGTGCAAAATCTTCAGGAGTAATATTCGTAATGCCTTCGCATTCGACTTGCTCGTAAGAAAATTTTTTGCCCGATACAAGCGACGCAAGAATAGCGATTTTTCTTGCCGTGTCATGACCTTCGACATCGGCGGCCGGATTGCGTTCGGCGAATCCTTTTTCTTGAGCTTCTTTGAGAGCTGTCGCGAAATCTTTTCCGGCCTTCATGTTAGTTAAAATATAATTGCAAGTTCCGTTAAGAATTCCAGCAATCTGTGAAATTTTTTCTTGCCCGCAGGCTTCGCGGATTGTTCGCAGAAGGGGAATCCCTCCGCCTACGCTTGCTTCAAATAAATAACTGCAATGATGTTCACGGGCAATCGCGCTTAATTCAACGCCGTAAGCGTCAACCAGTTCTTTATTAGAGGTACAGACTGAAATTCCGCGCTCAAGGGCCAAGTGGGTATAAGTGTATGCAGGTTCTTTGCCGCCCATGGTTTCGCAGATTACTTTAATATCCGGGTCATTAACGATTATATTTATATCGTTGACTACGCCGGGAATGTCGCGAATGTCAAGGATATACTTGACGTGAAGATTATCGCCCAGAGCTTTTTTAATCTCGTTTTGATTTTGTTCAATGACTTCGGCGACTCCGCTTCCGACGGTGCCGAGTCCTAAGATTGCTACGTTAATCATTTTTCTTGCTCCTGTTAAAATTTATTTAGCCGCGATATATTTCTGATGTACTAAAAGTTCAGCGCATTCGACAGCGCCGCCTGCTGCGCCCCTCAAAGTATTATGAGAAAGCCCGATGAATTTCCAGTCATAAATATTATCCGGGCGAAGTCTTCCGATTGTTACGCCCATTCCGTTCCCGTAGTTCACGTCCAAGGCGACTTGAGGTCTGTTCTCCTCCTCAAAATATTTTATGAACTGTTCCGGAGCTGTCGGCAATTTTGCTTCTTGCGGAACGCCTTTAAAATTATTGAGCTTCTCGATTAAAAATTCTTTGCTTGCTGGGGCTTTTTTGAATTTCACGAAGGCTGCTGCTGTGTGTCCATAGAGGACGGGAATTCTAACGCATTGAGCAGAGATTACAGGTTCTTTAGCCGGGACAATCTGATTATTTTCGATATGCCCTAAAATTCTAAGCGGCTCTTTCTCGCTTTTCTCTTCTTCGCCGCCTATGAACGGGATAACGTTGCCGACCATTTCCGGCCAAGTGCTGAAATTTTTTCCAGCTCCGGAAATAGCCTGATAAGTCGTAACGATTGCCTCGTAAGGCTCAAATTCTTTCCAAGCTGCAAAGGCCGGGGCGTAGCTTTGAATTGAACAGTTAGGCTTAACGGCGATAAAGCCTCGTGAAGTTCCAAGGCGTTTTCTTTGAGCGTTAATAATTTCAGAATGTTCGGGGTTAATTTCGGGAATTATCATAGGGACATCAGGTGTCCAGCGGTGAGCGCTGTTGTTGGATACTACGGGGGTTTCTGTTTTAGCGTAAGCTTCTTCGATTGCTTTGATTTCTTCTTTTGACATGTTCACGGCGCTGAAGACGAAATCAACTTCTTCGGCAATGCCTTTAACGTCATTGACATCGTGAAGGGTAATATTCTTTACGTTATCCGGGATAGCTTCGTCAAGCAGCCAGCGCCCCGCGACAGCTTCAGCGTAAGTTTTGCCCTTGCTGTTGGGGGAAGCGGCCAAGACTTTTATATCAAACCAAGGGTGGTTGTGAAGTATCTGAATAAATCTTTGTCCTACCATTCCTGTTGCGCCTAAGACTCCAACGCTTAATTTCTTTTGCAATTTAAATCACTCCTGAAAAATTTTCTGAAAAGTATAACACGGGAAAGATAATTTATAATTTAAACCTCTTCAGTTTGTTTCGCTCATCACCTCCCTTTTTGTTTAAACTACAACCCCCTCTGGCCCTTGGGCACCTTCTTTTTTAAAATTTAACCCCTCCGGTTCGCTTCGCTCACCACCTCCCCTTTCAGGGGAGGCAAGAGTGTAAAGGGAATAGAGTATCTTGAAAAAATCCTTGCGCCCCCTGTGAAGGGGGAGAGGGGCACAAAGTGGCGAGGGGGTTATCACTAAAAATTTTTTTACTACAACCCTTCCGAAAAATTTCAAGGCGATTTTTCTAAGTAAATTTCTCTTGCAACAATCAGAAGCAACGCATAAAATTATATCGACCATTTTAACATTCACAAAAATATTCAACCAAAATTTTATAAGTCAAGGAGCGTTTAATAAGATGCAGATTGATATTAACAGCAGGCTTATTGCACTTATCGGCACTCCGCTTGGCCAGTCGTTCGCTGCACGTATGCAGAACTCGGCTTATCAGGCGGCGGGTTTCAACATGGTTTACTGCTATTGTGAAGCAGGAAGTGAGCACCTTAAAGAAATTATCGACGGGATTCGCTATATGCCTACGTTCTTAGGCTGCGCCGTTACGAAGCCCAACAAGGTTGAAGTTATGCAGTACCTTGACGACTATGACCCTCTATGCAAAAAAATCGGTTCGTCAAATACTGTCGTAAAGACCGAAACCGGCAAACTCATCGGCTATAACACTGACGGCTACGGAGCATTAAGAGATCTCAAAGAGCATAACGCTCCTATTAAAGGTCACGTAATGTTCTCGTTCGGCGCTGGCGGCACAGGACGCTCGGTATGCCTTGAACTTGCTGAAGAGGGCGCGAAGAAAATTTATATTTCTTCCCGTTCCGAACAGTGCGAAACTTTGAGCGCTGAAATTAATAATTTCTATCCCGGCGTCTGCGTTCCTGTCAGAGCAGCTGACGAAGCAGGCATAGCTAAGGCACTCGAAGAAACTGACGTAGTTCTTAACCTTTCCGGCCTCGGCATGAAGGGCAAAGAAGAATATACTTGTGTTGACAAAAAATATCTCAACCCTAAGCACATTTGCTTTGACGCAACTTATAACCCGGCTGAAACGAGATTCTTGAAAGAAGCTAAAGAAGTCGGCTGCACTACGATTAACGGCCTTGGCATGTCGCTTTATCAGGGCCTTCGACAGATCCAGCTCTGGACAGGCGGCAAAGCCGTTCCGCTGGACGTAATGCGCGACACTTTAATGACCATTCTCAAAGAAAAAGCAGCAGGAAAATAAATAATTTAGAATAACCCCACGCGGCCCTCTTGTTTAGAAGATAACCCCCTCGCCACTTCGTGGCCCTCTCCCCCAACCCTTCCACCGCAAGCGGTCCCCCTTCCCTTACAGGGACGGCGGGGCGCAAGAGAGTTGTTCTACCTTTTCTATTTTATCTACACTCTTGCCTCCCCTCTTTAAGGGGAGGTGCCGAATGAAATGAGGCGGAGGGGTTGTAGTTAAAAAAGGGGAGGTGGTGAGCGAAGCGAACCGGAGGGGTTAAATTTTAAAAAGGAAGGTGGCCAAGGGCCAGAGTGGTTGCCTTTAAATAAAGGGGAGGGTGGTGAACGAAGTGAACCGGAGGGGTTGTAGCTTTAAAAAAAAAAATTTTACAGAAAGGAAGTTATCAGTAATGGCACGCAAATTTTCATTGGCTTATCTCACGATCCCCGGCACTAATCCCATGGATCAGATTAAAATCGCAAAAGAATCAGGCTATGATTTCGTTAGCCTTCGTACTATTCCTATGCACCTGCCCGGCGAACCGTCTTTCCTTCCGCAGGACGATCCCAAATTATTTGCTGACATCAAAGCCGCCCTCAAAGAATACGATATGCCTTTAATGGATATCGAGCTTGCCCGCATTCGTAAAGACTTAGACATCAACGAGTACAAGCCGGCATTTGAAGCCGCTGCAAAGTTGGGAGCTACTGACGTTCTCGGAAGCGTCTGGACTCGTGACCGCGCTTGGTACACTGAAACCGCTGGGAAAGTCGCGGGCTTTGCCAAAGAGTTCGGCTTGAAATTTAATATCGAGTTCCTTCCTTGGGCCGGAGTAAGAAATCTTCAAGAAGATATTACGCTCATTGACGACCTTAACGCCGCCGGTCATGATAATGTCTTTGTAATGGTCGATACCCTTCACGCAGGAAGAGCCGGAGTAACAGGCGCTGAACTTGCAAGAACGCCCCGAAAATATTTCAACTTCATTCACCTTTGCGACGGCCCGGCAGGCCCGGACGGAGATCCCGTTCTTGATAATATTAAAGACGATCTCATGCTCTTCACGGCCCGCGAAGGAAGAATGTACCCTGGCGAAGGCGTAATGGCTATTGCCGATATGGTCAAGGCTATGCCTGAGATTCCTCTTTCAATCGAACTCCCAAACTTAAAAGAAATCAAAGAACGCGGCGTAGCTGGACACGCTAAACAATGCCTCGATGTAGCTAAAAAATATTTCGCGACTAACGGTATCAATTAAAAAAATGATGAACTTACCCGAAAAAGTTAAACTATGTGAAGTCGGACTCCGTGACGGCCTCCAGAATGAAAAAGTTATCCCTTCGACCGAAGAGAAGCTTGAAATTTTACGCGGCATTATTGACGCTGGCTATCCTGTTATTGAAGTCGGTTCTTTCATGCACCCCAAGAGAGTCCCTCAAATGGCGGACACGGACGAATTATTTAAACGTATAGGAGAAATTCCCGAAGACGTTGAGCTTAGGGCTTTGATCCCGAACGTTAGAGGCTTTCAGCGTGCTATCGACTGCGGTTGCAAGAAAGTTAAACTGAACGTATCCGCAAGCCGTATGCATAATTTAAAAAATCTCAACAGGACTCCGGAAGAAAGTGTCGCGGGCTTTGCTGATTGTGTAGAGATGGCGAATAAAAATAATATTGCTATTTCAGGCTCGATCTCAATGCCGTTTGCT
>JAFSSV010000055.1 GCA_017450825.1 Synergistaceae bacterium | reverse complement strand
CCTCTTTTTTAAAGAACCCCCACCACCGCAAGCGGTTCCCCTCCCCCGAGGGAGGCTAGGATTCTTGTGACACAAAGCCTCCCCTTGGGGAGGTGGCCTGAAGGGCCGGAGGGGGTTGTAGTCAAAAAAGGGGAGGTGCCGAATGAAATGAGGCGGAGGGGTTTATTACTTTTAAGGTGCTTTTACTATAAAAATTTATCCCCCTTGCCTTAGCGAGGGGGATTTTTATTTTGCCTGTGTGATTTACATGCTTGCTTTAAGAATGTCCAGTACTTCTTCGCGGGTTAATTTTTTATAGCCGCCCTCAAGCAGAAAAGTTCCGTCAAGAATTGAATCGTACATGTTTTCGTTTACGCCTAGTTCCTTCAAGCTCATTACGACTCCGATTTCTTTCATCCATGCCTCAAGAGCTTTAAGCCCTTCATCAGCAAGTTGAGAATCTGACTTTCCGGCCGGGTTGACTCCCCAAACGTTTACGGCAAAGCGAGCAAATTTTTTCATGCCGTAATTCATAATCTTTCTGTAATAGGCAAGCGATACGGCAGCGAGAGTCATTCCGTGCGTTGCATTAGTTATAGCTCCAACGGCTTGGCCTATCATATGAACTTCCCAGTCTGTAGTCTTGCCCTTGGCTATCAGAGTATTAAGTGCCCATGTTGCTGTCCACATGATATTAGACCGCGCCTCGTAGTCTTCTGGATTTTTTACGGCGATTTTTGAACTTGCGATTAAGGATTTCATTAAACCTTCGGCAATATAATCGGAAGTGTTGTCGTCCGTGCCGGAGAAATATTGTTCCATTATGTGCGACATAATATCAAAGAAGCCGGCGACCATTTGATATTTTGGAACGGTGAAAGTATAAACCGGATTCAAAATCGAAAATTTCGGGAAGACGTTATCGCCGAAAACATGACCGATTTTTAATTTTTGAGCGTGATTGGTTATGACGCTTCCGCCGTTCATTTCGCTTCCAGTTCCGACCATTGTAAGAACACAGCCGACAGGAATAATTTTATTATTTACGTCTTCCATACGCAAAAAATATTTATCCCATGGATCTTCGTCACAATAAGCTGAAACTGATACAGCCTTTGAATAATCGCAGACCGAACCGCCGCCGACAGCTAGAATTAAATCAACGTTATTTTCCTTTGCCAGCTTACAGCCCTCGTATAATTTTTCGACAGTAGGGTTAGCCATTACGCCGGGAAGGTCAATTATATTTTTCCCGTTGTCTTTCAGAATTTTGACTATCTGATCATAGAGGCCGCTTTTCTTGACCGATCCTCCGCCGTAAGTAAGCAAAATATTTTTTCCGTAGTTCGGCAGCTCTTGATTGAGTCCGGTCAAGGCGTTTTCACCGAAGTATAAGCGCGTAGGGTTTGAATAAACAAAATCTCCAAGCATAAAAAATTTTCTCCCTTCTTAAAAAAATTTTAAGCTGGAGAAATTTTAAATGTTTAAGTTTACTTCAGGGCAATGCCTTCGTCGTGCTACGCGACCGGCCACCTCCCTTTTTTAGCTACCACCCCTCCGACTTCGCTTCGCTCACCACCTCCCCTTTTTAAAATTTAACCCCTCCGGCCCTTCAGGCCACCTCCCCTTTCAGGGGAGGCAAGGGGACGTAGCCGGAATTAGAATGACTCTTTAGCCGTCCCTGAAAGGGAAGGGGGACCGCTTGCGGTGGAAGGGTTATCTTCTAAACAAGAGGGCCACGAAGTGGCGAGGGGGTTATCTCTAAAAAAAGGAGGGGATGTCAACTTGTTGACAGGGGGTAGTGTTTTTCAAGAGGGCCAGCTTGCTGTTTGCCAAGCCTTCGGCGTGCTTACGCGACCGGGTTATAGTTTTTTAACTATGCTTGCTATTACGTCGGCAATTAAAAACAAGGAATTATAAAAAATTTTTAGTACGTGCTGCATGTTGACTTTAAAAATCTTAATTCATGATTTCAAATTTATATTGGCTATAGTAATAACACCACATTGACACAAACATCCCTCCCTAAATATAATAATTTCACTTAAAGCAAAAAATCCTATATGGAGGTTAACTAATGAATAAATTTTTCAGGAAAGCGCTTTTTGCGTTCATGGCAGGATCGCTGATTGCGCTCTTTGCATCAGGCTCAAGTGCAGTTTTGGCCACGTCGAAGTTTTCGCAGGAAGAACTTGCATACATGCCCGCCGTACAGCTCATAGAACTGTTCAAAAAAGGTGAAACAACGCCTAGCGAAGTTCTGGAGGCACAGATTAGCCGTGTAAAGAAGTACAATGGCGAATACAACGTATCGCGTCGAGACTTGGTGAACGAGCTAGACACGTTTAATGCTGGCAAGGTCAATGCCATCACCTTCGACAACTTTGACGAGGCCAGGAAGCTGGCAAAGGAGGCCGATGAACGCTACCGGAAAGGCTCTGCACGCAGGCTTGAAGGGATTACCATCGGCATCAAGGACGAGAATGAAGTCAAGGGATGGCGCGTTGAT
>JAFSSV010000054.1 GCA_017450825.1 Synergistaceae bacterium | reverse complement strand
TTAATGGTCAAATTCGATCACGCGATCAATCTTCCACAAATTTTTAAGAATAACGACTTAGCGATTCTCCCTATTACTCGCGGTGATTATGTAATCTCGACTTTTGACTTGTACCATAAGCTCGAAAATGAAAATAGCAAGATTACAAAATTCTCCTTGCCAGATAATCTTCAGAGTCTGGATCCCAATAAGATTACGAGCGAAACAATGGCTTTAAATTGTGCGCTTGCTTCCGGAATTATCTCTGACTTTATGGGAGAAGGAGAAAATAATATTTTTGCTACTGTATCAGGTCGTATGAGTTCAGGAAAATTTACTTTTAATATTAAAGATATTAAATCGAATTCTCTTCGTCATATTAATGTTAATAATTCGCAGATAGAAATTGATGCTGCATACGAAGGTATTTCTTCCTTGGCCTTAGTTGAAGCAAAAATGGATCTTTCAGATGATTTTCTTGTACGCCAGTTATATTATCCTTTCAGAACATGGCAGCCTCGCATAAGGAAAAAAGTAAAATCTATTTTTCTTATTTATACGAACGGGATCTTTAAATTATTTGAATACGCCTTTGACGATTTTAATAATTATAGTTCTTTACGTCTTATTCAACAAAAAAATTATTCAATAGAAGACACGGTCATTTCATTATCTGATATTGAAGAAGTCTTATATAACACTGCTATTATTGAAGAGCCTAAAGGGATTCCTTTTCCTCAAGCAGATAAATTTGAAAGAGTTATTAATCTTTGTGAACTTGTTACTGCTCAGAGTTTAACTAGTACAGACGTTACCGATACTTATGATTTCAACATAAGACAAACGAATTATTACACTGATGCTGCACGTTATCTTGGCCTGCTGGAAAAAAATAAGGACGGACGTAAGCCCGTTTACTCTATTTCCCAACAGGGACGGCAGATTTTAAATTTGGGATTTAAGCAACGTCAATTATCTTTTTGTAAAAAAATACTTTCTCATAATGCGTTTAATAATTCATTGCGCTTATATTTAAAAAAATCTGTATGTCCATCTAATGATGAAATCATTGAAATTATGAGACAGTCGGGGCTTGATAATATAGCGCATAGTACTTTCAAAAGACGCGCCAGCAGCATTAGGGGCTGGCTTAACTGGATTATTTCTTTGATAAATGACAATTAATAACTCTTTTGACCTCCAGTTCTTCGGCGAAGAACGTACCGAAGAGGCTACGCCCCACAAACGCGAGAAAGTCCGCGAAGAAGGGCGCGTCTGTGTCAGCAAAGATCTAAACGCCGCCGCGGGAATCATTACGGCATTGTTAGGGCTTTCAATGCTGGGCGCGTTGACCTGGAGGACACTCACCGGGCTTATAAGATTCATGATAAGCTACATAGGTGACAAGTCATTATTACAGGACGGCTGGTTTTATTACGTAGCTTGGGAAGCAATCAAAGATTATTTCGCGGCGTGGCTTCCTCTTGGAGCGCTCGTCGTTTTATTTTCAACCTGCGCTGTAATTGCTCAAGTTGGCTTCGCCTTCACAAGCAAACCCTTTGAACCTAAGTTCGACAGGCTTAATCCCTTCACGGGCATGAAGAAAATTATTTCCCTTCGTTCTATCGTTGAATTATTAAAAGGCTTGCTCAAGGCAAGTATCTTCGCCGTCATGATCTATACGGCAATAAGAAATTATCTCCCTACCTCTTCTAAAACTATGCAGATGTCTTTAGAGTTCGGGAGCTTGGAATTCTGGGACATGCTATGGAACATGGCAATGAGGCTCGCTCTTATGCTCTTGGTAATGGCCTTTGCTGATTATTTTTATCAGAAATGGGACTTTGAAAAATCTATCCGAATGAGCAAGAAAGAAATCAAAGACGAGTATAAACAAATGGAAGGCGATCCGCAGATTAAAAGCAAGATCAGACAGAAGCAGCGCGAAATGGCAAAGCAGAGAATGATGGCCGACGTTCCCAAGGCCGACGTAGTTATCACTAACCCGACTCATATTGCCGTAGCTCTTGCTTATGACCGCGAGGTCATGGGCGCGCCGCAGGTCTTGGCCAAGGGCGGAGATTTTTTAGCAAAGCAAATCAGAGAAATAGCCAAGGCTAATTTAATTCCAGTTATAGAAAATAAGCCTCTGGCTTGGGCACTCTATGAGAACGTAGAAATCGGCGAAGAAATCCCCGAAGATCTTTACAGGGGAGTCGCCGAAGTCTTAGCGCTTGTTTATAAACTAAAAAAGGAGAACGAAAAATAAAATGCTCTTAGTAATCGACACAGGCAACACTACAACCGTAGTTGGAATTTTTGACGGCGATAATTTAATAGCTCAATGGAGACTCTCTTCAATCCTTCATACGCCTGACGAGTTAGGCGTATATTTTACAACACTGCTCGCAACAAAAAATATCAGCCCGTCACAAATCACCGGCGCAGCCTTCGCCAGCGTCGTCCCGTCACTGGACTTCTCAATCAAAGAAGCTATAAAAAATTATTTTCACGTCAAGCCCCTTCAGGTAAACGGACTCACCGATACAGGAATGAAGATCGGCTATAACAATCCAAGCGAAGTCGGAGCAGATAGAATAGTCGATGCAGTCGCAGGCCGTGAGAAATACGGCGCTCCCCTTATAGTTGTTGACTACGGAACGGCAATAACGTTTGACATTGTAACCGAAGACGGATCTTATTTGCCCGGAGGTATCGCCCCGGGTTTAAACTCCGGAATTAATGCCTTGTTCTCAAAGGCCGCAAAGCTCCCGCAGGTCGAATTGAAGATCCCCAAAAGCGTCATAGCTAAAAGCACCGAAGAAGCTATACAGTCCGGAATCATTTTCGGTACAGCAGGACTTACTGATCACATGGTCGAATTAATCAGCAAAGAACTAGGCTATGAAAAAATTAAAGTCGTCGCCACCGGAGGACACGCCGAACTTATGGCAAAAGCTGCGCGTTCGATCGACTGCGTAGACAGTTGGCTGATGCTTGACGGACTCAAAATAATTTATGAAAGGCTGAAAAAATAATTGCTTATCGGCGGACTCGATTTAAAAAATCCTCTTTGCCTTGCTCCGCTTGCGGGCGTGACGACTCTCCCTGTACGGGAATTTTTTTCGTATCTCGGCGCGGGATTAACTCACACTGAAATGATAAGCTGCGCCGGACTTATAAGGGACAACGAAAAAACTTTTGACATGTTGAAGACTTCGGAGCATGAAGCGCCGTTAGTCGTTCAGCTCTTTGCACCGAACGAAAAAATTTTATTGGGAGGAGCTGAAAAAATTCTTTCTTTAAATTTAAAAACTACAACCCCTCCGGCCTCTTTAAGGGTTAGTATGGCTCCTAGCGCCCCCTGTGAAGGGGGAGAGGGCCACGAAGTGGCAAGGGGGTTTTCTTTAGCTACAACCCCTCCGGCCTCACTTCGTTCAGCCACCTCCCCTTACACAGGGGAGGCAAGGTGTAAAGAGAAGAAATTGACTTCTCCGCCCTTCGCCGCCTTCGGAATCAACATGGCCTGCCCTATGCCTAAGATAACAAAAAATTTTTGCGGGGCCGCGCTCTTGAAAAGACCCGAAACAGCTTTCAGCATGACAAAAAATTTAAAGGCCCTGAAAAAATTTCCTGTCTGGGTAAAAATCCGCAAGCTCGAAAAAGATTCAGACACGCTGAATTTTATAGAGCTTCTTGCTAAGGCCGGGGCCGATAATATTTGTATACACGGACGGACGGCCGCCCAACGCTACGAAGGACAAGCCGATAAAAAAATTTTGGATCTGGCCGCAAAAAATTTTCCCGGACTCATAAGCGCAAGCGGCGATGTAAAAACTTTAAGCGACATTCAAGAATATTTTTCTTTCGGCTGCGTTGCTATCATGCTGGCAAGAGGAGCAATCGCCAATCCGTTTTTATTTGAAGAGGCCCGCGGAGTCTCAAGAGATTTTAATGAACGTCTGGAAATTTTAATAAACTTCGCCAAAAGGGCCGAAGAAATTTCCGGGGAGCATAAAGCTATAATCTTAATGAAGAGATTCGCTCCGCCTATGCTGAAATCTTTTCAGGGCTGCGCCGAAAAAAGAAATCTAATCTGTACGTCAACAAGTCTTAATGAAATCATAAAAATTTTAAGGGGGAATTGAAAAACTATGACAGAAAAATTTGAGTACGCTCCTCAAGGAGTCTGCGCAAGGCGAATCGAGTTTGAACTCGACAACGGGAAATTACATAACGTGAAATTCTACGGCGGGTGCCCGGGAAATCTACAGGCTATCCCGAAATTAATCGAAGGACAAGACGCTGATCACATTGCAAAGATTTTACGCGGCAACTCCTGCGCCGGACGCGGCACAAGCTGCGCCGATCAATTAGCTGTAGCAATCGAAGCAGCGTTACAGAAAAAAGCATCATGAAAATTGATAACAGGTTCGGAAGTATCTGGGACGAGCTTCCAGACTCTTCAACTCTTAAAAAAGAAAAGAAAATCCCAACGACACAAGCCGACGCGCTGGAATTTCATCAGGCCGCAGAGCAAAGCATTCATAACTCTACTATGAAAGTATGGGACGCTCATAACGACATGATGGCAAAGTCAGCAGAGCTTAGAAAGATAAGCGCCCGAAAAAAAATTCTCGAACGTCAAACCCAAGAACGCCTCGAAAAAAATCGCGAGCTTCTCAAAGAATCTAAATTCTAACGACAACCCCTCCGGCCTTTCAGGCCACCTCCCCTTACACAGGGGAGGCAAGGGACGTAGCCGGAATAGAAGGAGTCTCTTGCGCCCCCTGTTAAGGGGGAGAGGGCCAGCTTGCTGGCGAGGGGGTTATAGTTTTTTAAGTGTGCTTACTAAAAAAATTAAAGCCACCGGATTTTTTAACCCGATGGCTTTTTTGTTATGCTTCAGTGTCGGAAATATCTAAAATTCCTTCGTCGCCTTCTCCTTCGTCCTCTGGATTAAGATCCGTGGGCAAAGGCTCATCGCTTTCATCTTCTTCGTCGGCTATGTCCTGTTCGTTAGGAACAAAGCCGATTCCTTTATTAACTTCGGCCATGATCTCTTTGATGATTTCTTCCTGAAGAGTTTGATTTTCAGATAAGAATTTCGCCACAGCCTCCTTGCCTTGTCCAAGGGTTTCGCCTTTGTAGGCAAGCCAAGCTCCCTTCTTGTTAATTACGTTGTAGTCGACCGCCATATCAACCACGGCGACTCCCATTGGGATTCCCTTGCCGTATATCAAGCTTGCGTGAGCTGTCCTGAACGGAGGCGCTAATTTATTCTTTACGACCTTCAAATAAAGTTCGTGCCCTATAGTTACTTCGCCCTTCTCAAGCTTTTTGCCGCGGCGGACTTCGAGCCGGATTGACGCGTAAAACTTCAAAGCCCGTCCGCCCGTTGTCGTTTCGCTTGGGCCTGGAGCGTAGCCTGTAGAGATTAACGCCCTTAACTGATTAATAAAGACAACTATGCAATTTGTCTTTGAGATTATCGAAGCAAGCCTTCTCAACGAGTAAGACATCAAACGCGCCTGAAGGCCAAGCTGACTCTCGCCAATTCGGCCGTCAATTTCAGCTTGAGGCGTGAGCGCCGCGACCGAGTCAACGACAACTATATCAACTGCTCCTGTCCTTACGAGCTGATCAAGAACATAGAGGGCCTGTTCTCCGCTGTCGGGCTGGGACAGATAAAGATCTTCGATATTTACGCCCAAGGTCTGAGCAAGCCGGGGATCGAGGGCGTGTTCAGCGTCAATGAACGCCGCAATCCCTCCGGCCTTTTGAGCTTCGGCGATTGCACAAAGAGCTATAGTAGTCTTGCCGCTCCCTTCAGGGCCGAAAATTTCTACGATCCTTCCCTTGGGATAGCCGCCTATTCCTAGCGCAACATCAAGCGGAAGGATTCCGCTGGGGATTACGTCAATATTTTTTTTAGCCTGATCGCCTAATCTCATTATCGCGCCGTCGCCGAACTTGCTGCGAATATCGCCGATAGCGTCTTCCAAAATCTGCTCACGAGTCTGCGCGGGTTTCTTTGCAGCTCTAGCCAGAGTGAGTCACTCCTTTCAAGTTTTAAACAAGTTAAAAGTAAAAACACTGAAAAAACTATAACCCCCTCGCCAGCAAGCTGGCCCTCTCCCCCTTAACAGGGGGCGCTAGGGATTTATAGAAAATAAATTGTGTTTACTAAAAAAATTTTAGTCGTCCCGTTTGAATTTCAAAATATCTCCGGTTACAGCATCAACTACAAATTCATATTCAAGGCCGTTGGAGTAGCATTCAAACTCATAGACCGGGCGGAAGTCGGAGCCGTTGTAATAATCGTCGGCTTCGTTATCAAGTTCGATCTTTTTAAAATGAAGATTGCTTGAATTCAAACGCTGGGCGGCGATGTCTTTGACCCGCTCAACCGAAATTAAATTCATGTTTCGGCGGCCGGCCTCTTCTCTTACGTAGTAGGAGTCATCTGCAAACGCTCCGGCAGTGAACGCGAAGACGAGAACAAAAACTAACAACGCAAAAAATTTTTTCGTCATGAAAAAATTCCCTCCTTAAAAAATTTCTTTTATTATAATTTATAAGCTGCAAATTATAAATTATGAATTTCCTTCCAGAGTTCAGACAGGGCGAAACGGACTGCGCGGGTTCTGATCTCTTGACGGCCGCCGGGAAAAATTCTCTTGAAGGTCTTGAAATTTTTTTCGGAGGCTACGCAAAAACAAACTAAGCCGACGGGCTTGGCCTTGCTTCCTCCGTCCGGGCCGGCGATGCCTGTAGTAGAAACTGCAAAATCTGTGCCGTAAACTTTCAGCGAGCCTTTCGACATTTCAAGCGCGCATTCTTCGCTTACTGCTCCAAAATTTTTCAGAGTATCTTCGCTAACGCCCAAAATATTTTTCTTGGCCTCGTTGCTGTAAGTTACGGCGCTCCCGTTGAAGACTTCGGAGCTTCCCGGAATTTCTGTCAAAGTCGCTCCGAGTAGTCCGCCCGTACATGACTCGGCACAGGAAATTTTTAAGCCTTTCATTTCTGCTTCAAACAGGACAGCTTCGGCAATGCTCCTGCAGCCTTCGGGCAATGCGTCCGGAAATCTTGAACGAATCATTTTCTCGGCCTCGTTGACTTCTTCGGGCCGTCCCCTGATTATCAGTTCGACTTGAGGGAAGGCGGGCAAGATTGAAACATGAAGGGCTTGATTATTAATTACCTCCGGAATTTTTTTTGCGATAGTAAGCTCTGGAACGTCAAGAATAATTATCGAAGTCCACGCGTAATCTTTATTATCGCTTGAAAAAATTTCAGGGAGTTCCTGACGCGTCATTGACTCGTATTCAAGAGGGACTCCGGGCAAAGCTATAACGGTTGTATTGTCCTTCTGAAATTTTATTCCAAGAGCAAAGCCCGTGGGATTGAAGACAGGCCGAGCCAGCTCCGGAATCATAGCCTGCGGATCGCGTACGCTTTCAGTATAGGCGTAACGTTTGGGATCGTCTTTGACTCGCTCAAGAATTTTATCGTATAGTTCATTGGCGCAAGACAGGCCGCAATTTAAAAATTTTGCTATTGCGTTGCGTGTCTTGTCGTCATGAGTCGGGCCAAGCCCGCCGGAAATTATTAATAAATCCGTATGACCGACCCAGCGCGATAATAGATTTAAAATTTCCTGTTCTTCGTCAGAAATTATTTCGATACGCTGTAAGTTCCAGCCCTTGTTATGAAAGTGCCGGGCCATGAAGTTACAATTTTTTTCGAGGCGCGCTCCGCTTAGTAATTCATCACCTATAGCGGCAAGGACAGCGCTGTTCATTTTAAGCAAGCACCCCCGATATTAACGGGTAAAGCCAGCCGGCCTGATAGAAATACGCGTTAAGGGCCTGCAAAATTATATTGGCTATCACGCCTCCGACAACGTCATCGGCCATAATTCCCCAGCCTCCGGGCAGGCGTTCCATTAAGGACACCGGGAAAGGCTTTAAAATATCAATGAGCCTGAACAAAAAAAATCCCGGGATTATAAAACCCTTGGGCAATAAATAAATGCTCAGCCACATGCCGGGAAGTTCATCAATATTTAAGAAGCTTGGATCATGAAGCCCGAAAAATTTTTCTGATGCTCCAGTCGCCCATACTCCTATTAAAGTTACAAGCACGATAAACCATAAAGGCACGTCAACGAAAATACTAATCAGACATGCTACGGCCGAACTTACTGTCCCGGGCATTCCGCTTTTCAAGAGGCCAAGGCCGCACAAACTCGCTACCCATACACAAGGCGGGTAGTCCTTCAAATTTTTTATATTAGCTTCCATTTAAAATAATTCCTTCTTAATTTAATAAATTCTATTGCCGTATAAGTTCGGCCCTTCAGAGCGCGTAATCTCTACGCGAATGAAATCGCCGGGCTTAACAATTTTCTTTCTTAATTTTCTTTCCGGGTCAGGTTCAACGATAACGACTCCGTCAATGTCGGGAGCGTCACGGAAGCTTCGGCCTATTACGACGTTATTTTCTTCGTCAAGTTCTTCGACCAAGACTTTAAGCTCATGACCGATAAATAATTCTCCGCGTTCTTCGGTTATGCGTGACTGGAGTTCTAAAATTCTGTTACAGCGTTCGACGGCTACTTCATGAGGAACTTGGCCGGGGAGCTTGGCCGCGGGCGTTCCTTCTTCGGGAGAAAAGACGAAGACTCCGAGCCTGTCGAATTCAACTTCGCTGATAAATTCGAGGAGGCTTTCAAATTTTTCTTCTGTTTCGCCGGGGAAGCCTGTCATTATGGTAGTACGCAAAGCGAATTCAGGGTCGGCCTCACGGATATATTTAAAAATTTTTTTCAGGTGTCCTTTCGGGCAGGGTCTGTTCATGAGCTTTAAGATTTCCGGGTCTGAATGTTGAATTGGAATATCTAAATAGCGCAGAACTTTTTTCTGTTCGAGCAGGAAATCTATTAAAGGCTCGTCGACTCTGTTAGGGTGAAGGTACATGAGTCTTATCCAAGTTCTATGAGCGTTACGCTCCAGAGCAGAGTCAAGAGAACTTAATAGATTTTTCAGACCGGTATTACTTTTTAGTTTGAAGTCTTGTCCGTAGACAGTAAGATCTTGACCAACGAGGCACAACTCCCAGCCGCCGTTGAAGTTCAGAGCTTCGGCTTCCTTGATTAATTTTTCCATTGGGACGCTTCGTAAGGGGCCGCGTATTGAAGGTATAGTGCAATATGAGCAGCGGGAGTTACAGCCCTCGCTGATCTTCAAGTAACGAGTCCAGAATTTATTATCAAGAGGAGTCGTAAACGGGAAGAAATCCGGATCGAATTCGCCGTCTAAAAATTTTATTACGCTTTCAAAATCTTCGGAGCGGGCGAAGAGGTCAACGCTTGGAAATTCTTTTCGTAATTCTTCCTCGTAGCGATTAACGAGACAGCCGAAGACGATTAATTTTTTAATTTTCTTTTGTGTCTTCAGCTCTTCGAGTTCCAGTATAGCGTTAATATTTTCCTTCACTGCGTCTTGAATAAAGCCGCAAGTGTTAATGATAGCGGCGCGGGCATTTCGTAATGACTTAGTGATAGTGTGACCGTTAAGTCGTAAAAGCCGCGCTAAGTGTTCGCTGTCTGCTGTATTTTTTGGACAGCCCATTGAATAAAAAAGAATTTGCATAAAAGATTAAGCCTCATATTCATTCAAGCTTTCGGGGTCAAATGTCTTGAGCTCGAAAATTTTTTCGACGTTGACGCAGAAATTATTAGCGATCATTAAGCCGGCTAATTTTTCTCCGTCCAGCAGCATGACGCGTTCGTCATTGGCGCAGATTGCGGCTTGTTCGGAGAAGCTTGCGGTAGTAGCGAAGATTCCCTTGCCTCCCTTGTCGGTTATAGCGTTGATGAAGTCTTGCATGTCAGCTTTTCCGATAGTCTTAGAGGGTGAAGACAGTCGGGCCTGAATATAAATTGGAGGGAGGCCGGGTTTATTGTCGAGTATTACGCCGTGAATAAGATCGCTGCCTTCAGCTTCGTTAGTATAGCGAGCGTTCTGGAAAGTTCTGTAACCCATTTTGGACAAGAGATCCATTACGAGCATTTCGAAACTTTCAGGAGGGAGTGTAGCGACTCGTTCAAGGATTTCCTGAGAAAGTTTTTCGTTATATTTTGATAGTACGTCTTCGATTTCGTTAATATTTTCTGGGAGCGTTTTAGGTTCCTCCTGTTCGTTATAAATTTCGTGATTAGATTCTTCTTCGGCTTCGGGTGAGTCTTCTAAATGGAATCCCCCCGCCACTTCGTGGCCCTCCCCCCTTAAAAGGGGGGCTTGGGGTGTACTGACACTAAGCCTCCCCTCGGGGAGGTGGCCTGAAAGGCCGGAGGGGGTTTCTTCTTCTAAAGGCTCTGGCTCTTCGATAATCTCTTCAACTTCGGGCTCGGGTAAAAGCTCTTGCTCTTCGACAACCTCTTCAACTTCGGGCTCGGGTAAAAGCTCTTGCTCTTCGATAACTTCTTCGGCTTCGGGGCCGGGTAAAGGCTCTTGTTCTTCGACAACCTCTTCGACTTCGGGGCCGGGTAAAAGCTCGGGCTCTTCGATAACTTCTTCGGCTTCGGGGCCGGGCAAAGGCTCTTGCTCTTCGATAATCTCTTCAGCTTCGGGGCCGGGTAAAAACTCAGGCTCTTCGATAACCTCTTCGGCTTCGGGGCCGGGTAAAAGCTCTTGCTCTTCGATAACTTCTTCGGCTTTAGGCAAAGGCTCAGGCTCTTCGACAACTTCTTCAGCTTCGGATAAAGGCTCTTGCTCAAGAATACTCAAAGGATCTTTATTATCTTTATTCTTGCTTTCCAGATAATCATCGTCAATAAAATCGGGGTCTTCCCTTAAAACTTTCAGACCCGCCCGCGTAATCATGTAACTATTTTTTGAAGGGTTGGATAAAAGTTTCTTCCTCTTTAAATAATCCCTGGCTTCGTTGACGTTATTTTTAAAGCTGTTCTTCTCAGACAAGGTCATAAAATTTAACGCGACATCTCTGTTAAGATTTTCAGCTATGACCTCAAGCAAATCGCCGATCGCAAAACTATGAGGGATTTCATCACCGTAAGCACTAAGTAAAATTTTGCGTATCTCACGAGAGCTGGGAACAGGCATAGTATTTTCACCTCTAAAATTATTTTTATGAATAGCTTAAAAAATTATACATTAGAAAAATTAATTGGGAGGGATTCTCTCTGAAGGAGGCCAAGTCAATTTTACGACTCTTTTATTTTTTTAATCGCCTTCGTAAAATTTGAACGGCACTAAAGGAATTGAAATTTTTTGTAGCTTGTAAAGTAGCTGATAAAAATTTTTTTCTCTGAAATTTTTGGAGGGCGTGAGAAAATTATAACAAAAAATTTTTTCTAAAGGAGTCTTGCTCATGAAAAACGCTTTAAAAATTTTCCTGCTGATAATTTTTTTCTCCCCGGCAATCTCTCAAGCTCAGGACTGGACACCCGACAAGCTCGACCGACGCCGCGCCCTTCCCAATGACAACAAACCGCCGGAGAAATTATTTCCAGATTATAATTTACAGCCCCGCCCTAACGAAGGAATAATCCGCCGCGTTAATATTCCTTCAGGCGAAAGAATCGTCGCCCTTACGTTCGATATGTGTGAACTCGCTACCATAACAACAGGCTGCGATATGGACACGATAAATTTCTTACGCGAAAATAAAATTCCCGCTACACTCTTCATGGGCGGCAAATGGATGCGGACTCACTCCCGCCGAGTCAAACAGCTCATGAACGAACAAGAACTCTTCGAGATCGCTAACCATAACTGGAGCCACGGAAATTGCGCGCTCCTTTCTGACCGGAGACTCTCTCAGGAAATTTTATGGACACAAGCTCAATACGAACTCTTACGACAAGAAGCCGATCCAACCCTCGAACATACTCCGCCCGTTCCTGCTCTTTTTAGATTGCCTTACGGCCGAAGCAGCGAGAAAGCTCTAAAAATGATTTCAAGCCTCGGCCTTCGAGTCATTCAATGGGACGTTGCAGCAGAGTCCGGCGACAATACAAAAACTAAAAACGCTAAACGCCTCGCCAAAAAAATCGCCAACATGACTCGCCCGGGTTCTATTATTCTTTTTCATGCCAATCTTGTCCCGAAGGGTACGGCCAACCTCCTGCGCTTCTACGTCCAGGAACTTCAAGACCGCGGCTATACTTTTATGAAGGTCAGCGACCTCTTGGAGATGGGCACGCCCGAAACAGTCCGCGACGGTTACTTCACTACGCCCGGAGATAATTTAAAACTTGACGGACAGTTCGGCTTTGAAGGCACGGGAATTAAAAAAAGGCAATGATATAATTTTTTACTCACAGTAAAAATTTTCATGAAAGGATTTTATTTTTAACATGAAACTTGAATTAGAGCGTCAAGAATTTTTGAAGGCCTGGCAGATCGCCGAGAGATTCGTAGACACTAAAACTTCAAACGAATCTTTAAAGGGAATCTTAATGACAGCCCACGAAGATAATACGGTCACTCTTGAGGCTACAGATCTCAAAACTTCCGTAAGGTGCAACGCAAACGGAGTCAACGTCACTGAACCCGGCTTTGCTGTCCTTCCTGCCGGAATCGTTGGCGCTATGTTGAGAAAAGCTGACCACGAAATTTTATCCCTTGAAGTAAATTCAGCCCGAGGATTCTTAAAGGCCGGAAATAATAAAACCCGCTGCACCGTCCTTCAGTCTGAAAATTTCCCCAAGCTCCCCGAAAGTATCAACGCCGAAGAAATTTTTACGCTCAAGGCCGGGAGGCTTGCGAAAATAATTTCCGAAGGAGGCTCTTCGGCTTCATTGCCCCAAGACTTCCCGAAGTATATGGGTACATGCCTCTTACGTACAGACACGAACAATAACTCAATCAAATGTGCTTCGACCGACGGGCGTAGGCTTTCACTTTCAATGATAAGTCCGGTGGACGAGGGAGAAAAAATTTTAAAGGATAACGATTTATTATTGCCCGCGGCCGCTCTTAAAGAACTTGCAAAAATGACAGAGGCAAGTTATTCAGACAAGGAAGTAAAAATCTTGGCCGAGGAGTCGACAGTATGGTTCAGTCTTGAGGGCATTGAGTTCTCGATCAGACGCATCGAAGCGGCTTTCCCGAACTATGAGCGCATTTTAAATTCAGAATTAAAAACCAAGCTCGTAATAAACTGCTCCGATCTCTTGAACGCTATCGAACGCGTTGACATTATCGCGAAGGCAACGCCGGCTCACATAATGGCGATGGCCCTGCACCCGAACGGCGAAGTAAGAATCACCGCCCGCGCTCCTGAAAGGGGAACAACCAGTGAAGTTATTAGCGGCAAGATCGAAGGCGAATATTTACAGCTCGGCTTCAACGTTGGATATTTTCAGGACGGATTGAAAGCTCTCGGCCCTTGTGAGATTTCTATTGAGTTCAGCAGCGACGAAGGCCAGACAAGAATGAGGCGCGTAGAAAATTCCGAAGACTTCCTGTATATGTTAATGCCGGCGCGGCTCAGCGCTCAAGACAGCATACCCGAGGAAGAAATGATGGACTTCGCTAACACGGACTTCAATGCCCCTCAGCCTCAACCTCAACCCGAACAGGAACAAGGACAGGAGCCTGCTCCCGAAAATAATAATCAGGAAAATAATTATTAAGCCTTGCGATTCGATTACAGCGTAATAAAAAATTTCAGAAATTTTTCCGGCCCGGAACTCAAAATAAAATGGGATCCGGGCATAAATTTAATTTTGGGGCCTAACGGTTCGGGCAAGACGAATCTTTTGGAGGCTCTGAGTATTTTGACAGGGTGGGGAGCTTTTGGCCGGACTCAAAATATAATCTCATGGGCCAATGAGATCCCGACCCGGGCGATAGCTTTCGGAGCTTTGAGCGGCGAGGAGCGTATGGAAATTTCCGCGGCGATCTCTACGAAAATTTCTTTGAGGCTTGACGATAAAGCTATATCCTTTACGGATTTAAGGCTCGCTGTGCCTTCGATAATTTTTTTGACGGGCGGAGTAAATTTAATTGACGGGCCTCCGGCGGCGAGGCGTTTATTTATTGACAGGCTATGCTCGTTATTTTTCCCGGCGTATGCCAAGAAGCTTGCGGATTTTAAATATATCAACCGGAGTCGCGTGGCTCTTTTGCGTCAAGGCCGATCACCTGAACGAACGAGCATATTATTCTCACAGTTAGGCGGCTGGATCATGGACAGGCGGCGCGAAGTTCTTGAGCTTCTAAAAAAATTAATGCCGCAAAATAAATTTTCGTTGAAGTTCCTGCCCGAGGTCTACAGTTCCGGCGAAGAATTTTTGCGCGTTAAGCTGAAAGAAAATTTTTCCCGTGAGCTTATTGTTCAACATCCTTTGAACGGCCCGAACTATGACGAACTTTTTATCACAATAAATCAAAACGGCCGGCCCGCCTCGGAGTCGTTAAGCCGGGGACAGAAGCGCCGGTTAATTCTTTACATGATAATAACGGCCGGAAAGCTGGCGGCTTTGAAATTAAAACGCAATCCAGTATTATTATTTGACGATCTCACGGCGGAACTTGACTCCGAAGGGCGTGAGTTCACGTACCAAAAACTTTTAGAAACGGGCTGGCAGGTTTTTATAACGGCCCCTGAAAAACCCTTCGCGACTCGAAAAAAATTTGGAGGAATAAAATTTTGATTACGTTAAAAGGATATTACGACAACGGAAGAATAAAACTTTTCGGCGAAGCTCCGGCCAAGGCGGGAGATGTTCTTGTGGTGTTCACGGACGAAGAACGCTATAAAAAAAATCTTGAAAAGCACGGCGATGAATCTAACTCTGACTGGGAATTCTTTAAGAGTTTCAGAGGCAGCGTCAAATTTGAGCCGGATTTCGATTACAAAGACGAACGAGCAAAGGCGGTCATGGAAGAATACACGAAGCTGATACGCAAAATGCGATAAAAAAATTTTTAAGGCAGGAGGAATAAAATTTTGATTACGTTAAAAGGATATTATGACAACGGAAGCATAAAACTTTTCGGCGAAGCTCCGGCCAAGGCGGGAGATGTTCTTATAACTTTTACGGACGAATGGGGCTATGATGATAATCGCAAAAAACTTCACGAAGAGGCCGTGAAAAAAGCTCAAGATTGGGAATCTCTTAAAAAAATGATTCATAGCGCTCATATAAGAAACGGAAAACTTCCCGCGGATTTCGATTACAAAGAAGAACGCTTGAAAGCCCTTGATGAAAAATATGAAAATATTAATTGACACAAATATTTTTCTTGATTGGCTGTTACGACGAGAGCCGTTCTTAAAAAGTGCTGAAAAAGTAATAGAAAAATGTTTCTTAGATGAGGAGATTAAGGGGTTTGTTACTCCTCACTCACTGTCTGATATTTTTTATATCACTAGAAAAAAATTATCAGTGCGCGAACGAAAACATTTTTTACTATCAGTATGCCGTCACTTTGATTTCATCATGGAAGAAAAAGAACTCGTCAAACAAGTTCTTAGCAGCGACTCATTTGATGACCTTGAAGACGGCCTGCAAATGCTCTGCGCCGCTTCAAATAATCTTGACTATATCATCACCAGGGATTTAAACGACTTTAAAAATTCTCCCGTCCCTGCTATAGCTCCTGATAAATTTCTTGAGCTATTCTCTTCTGAAGAAAAATTAAATTAAAAGGAGCTGATTTTTCTGTTTCATGATTCTTACGAAGTAATAATAATCGGCGGAGGTCATGCC
>JAFSSV010000053.1 GCA_017450825.1 Synergistaceae bacterium | reverse complement strand
CTATCGAAACATGCGGAGCTGAAGTCCAGAAGGGCAACGCTCCCGAAGAAAGAAAATTACAAAGGCTTTTCAGAAATCCCGATTTCACAAAATTAATTAAACGCTGTAACGACTTCGGAGCCGGAGGAGTAAGCGTAGCCGTCGGAGAATTAGCAGACGGGCTTGAAATTAATCTTGACGCTGTGCCTTTAAAGTACGCAGGCTTAAACGGAACTGAAATCGCCGTGAGCGAGTCTCAGGAACGAATGGCGATAGTAATAGACTCAAAAGATCTTGAAAAAATCAAAACCCTTGCCCTTAATGAAAGCGTACGCGCCGAAGTCATTGCAAGCGTAAATGACTCAGGCCGAATGAAAATGTTCTGGCGGGGAAAAACTATAGTAGATCTCTCACGGGATTTTATTAACAGTAACGGCGCAGACAGAAATCAATGTATAATTAACAACGTACAATGTATATTGAAAAAACAAAAAGCCCTTCCCTCTTGGCAAGAAATTCTTTCTGATTTAAACGTCTGTTCAAGGCGTGGACTTGCTGAAAGATTCGACTCTACCGTCGGAGCTAATAGCGTTTTAATGCCCTTCGGCGGAAAGTTCCAAAAGACTCCTGCACAGGCAATGGCCGCAAAAATTCCTGTCGATCTTAACGAAGATACTGACACTTGTTCAGTAATGGCTTACGGCTTTGATCCTTCGATCTCCGAACAAAATACTTTTGACGGAGCTTATATTGCAGTTGTCGAATCGCTTTGCAAGATCATTGCAGCAGGTGCAGACTTGAAAAAATCTTGGCTTACTTTTCAAGAGTACTTCGGCAAACCTGAACACGATCCCGAGAAATGGAGCTTGCCTTTCGGAGCGCTGCTCGGGGCTTTGAAGGCGCAATTAGATTTTGAAGTCGCAGCTATTGGCGGCAAGGACTCAATGAGCGGTTCATTCGTTAATCACGAAGGCAAAAATTTTGACGTGCCTCCGACTTTGATTTCTTTTGCCGTAGCAGTGACAGAAGTTGGAAAAATTCTTTCGCCTGAATTCAAACGCGCCGGGTCTTGCGTAGTAATTCTTTCGCCTGAATATGACGAACGGGGACTCCCGACTAAGGACTCGCTCTTGAAAAATTTTGAGCTAATCAAAAAATTAAATTCAGAGAAAAAAATTCTTGCTTGCGCGACTCCGACTTTTGGAGGAGTTAGGGCTATGATTTTCAAAATGTGTCTTGGAAATAATCTCGGCTTTGAATTTCTCAAGAAAGATCTTGACGATAGGCCCGGCAAGTTTTTGATAGAGCTTGCCGATAACGAAGCAAATAATTTCCCCGTGCTTGGCCGCGTTATTGAAAGCCCGGAAATTATTTTTGACGGCGAGAAATTTAAACTCAGCGAGCTTGAAAAAATTTATGATGCTCCGCTTGAAAAGATTTTTCCTGTTGAAGTCAAGGAAATTAAAACTGAAAAGACTGAAGGGCCGAAAGATTTGCCTTCTTTTGGACGAATGCCGGAGGACTTGAAGATTAACCGGACGGACAAGCCGGAATTTTTGATTCCTGTCTTTGCCGGGACAAATTGCGAATACGAAACGGCCAAGGCTGTCGAACGTGTCGGAGGTAAGGCAAAAATTTTTGTCGTTAAGAGCCTAACGCCGGAATTAATGAAAAAATCTGCTGAAGATTTCGCGAAGGCTTTGAAGGATTCGCAGGCTTTGATTTTGCCGGGAGGTTTCTCAAACGGTGACGAGCCTGACGGTTCCGGAAAGTTTATAGCGATTTTCTTGAGAAGTCCTGCTGTCCGGGAGTCGCTTGAAAGTTTAATTAATAACGGCGGACTTGTCGGCGGGATCTGCAACGGATTTCAGGCGCTAGTTAAAACGGGGCTTTTACCTTTTGGAAAGTTTACTGAACCTGAAAAACTTTCAGCGACTTTGACATTTAACACGATTGGCCGTCATCAGTCGCGAATAATTTTGTCGCGTGTCGTGACGAATCAATCGCCTTGGCTTAGGAAGCTTAACCCGGGAGAAATTTATTCAATCCCTATTTCTCACGGTGAAGGAAGATTTTTATGTTCGCCGGAAATTTATCAGGGCTTGTTAAAGAACAATCAGATTGCCGGGCTGTATGTTAATCATGAAGGTGAGCCGGAAATGCAGACGCAGTACAACCCTTCGGGGTCTTGTTACTCCGTTGAGTGTTTAACGAGTCCGGACGGGCGGATTCTTGGACGAATGGGGCATGTTGAACGAGTCGGCCAAGGTCTTTATAAGAACGTCCCGGGAGTTTATAACTTGAAATTTTTTGAATCAGCGGTGGAATATTTTAAGTAATGTTTAAAGGCTAACCCTTCCACCGCAAGCTGGCCCTCTCCCCTTTTTAAAAATAACCCCCTCGCCAGCAAGCTGGCCCTTGTTGGAAAATAACCCCCCTGTCAGCAAGCTGACATCCCCCCTTTCAGGGGGGACGAGAGAGTTTTTCAACACCTTCTATTTCCTTTACACTCTTGCCTCCCCTGAAAGGGGAGGTGGCCTAAAAGGCCGGAGGGGTTAATGTTAAAAGAAAAGAGGGAGGTGGCCAAAGGGCCGGAGGGGTTGCTCTTAAAAAAAATTTTAAAACTAACCCCCACCACCGCAAGCGGTTCCCCTCCCCCGAGGGAGGCTCAAATTTTTTTACACAAAAGCCTCCCCTTGGGGAGGTGGTGAACGAAGTGAACCGGAGGGGGTTATTTTTTAAATTGTCTTATTAAAATTTAAATTAAAAAGGAGTGTAATAATTTTGGAACGCAAAAATCTTGAACAGTATCTAGGCCAGTACATAGAGATTATGTTGATGCCCGACGGAAGAAAAACCGCCGGCGTACTTTTAAAATGTGAAGACGATCATATAGCTTTAGGCAATGAATTATGGGTCTATCCTATGATATGGGGGGTTAGGCCCGTTGATAATCCGCCGGAAATTCCACAAGCCCAAGCCGCAGCCCCGGCCCCTGTGCAGTTAGAAAATGATTTGCCTGCTCCTGTTGCTACCCCTGCTCCTGTCCCGGATAAGCCGAAAAGCAGCGAGATTATTTTTAAGCCGGAGCTTGAAAAATATTTTGACGAGCTTCAAGAAAGTTCGGAGGCTTTAACCCTTAATGCCGATTACGTCCGCAAGTTCAGGAGCAAAGGCCCGAATAAAATTCAAGGCATTATAGAGAGCATTCTTACAAAATATCAATACGCCGTCAAAGCTCACGAGGATCGCCCTTACTCAATGCGAATGCGTGAGATCTTGAACAGTGCTTATAACTTATGGAAATATCACAAAGATAATATAGCCGCCGCTGAAATTTATGCCTTCGTTTTATATTTGACGGGTGAGAGTGAGAAGAGCTTGAAAATTTACATGCGTATTCAAGATTTTCACGGGGCTTTTATGGCTGCTTCGTCTGCTGCGTCAAAAATCTTGGCCGCCGCCTGTATAGCCGTCAGCGAAAAATTAACGCCGAAAAATTTTGCCGCGCTTCTCAAGCTGGAACCTCCACAGCTTACGGCCGTATTAAATTGGATTCTTGAAAATATTTCTGAAAGCGATGACGAAATTTATAAAGAGCTTTGCTTTAAATATTCTGCTGCACTTGCTTATAAATCTCTTGGCTTTAAAGCATGGGAGGACAAAGAAAATTTATTTACGCCCGAAAATCTTGAGGCCCTGAAAAATTTTCTGGCCGATCGTCCTCAAGATAAAAAAATTATTCCAGACGCGCTCAAACTTGCGGATAAAAATAATTTGCCCGTTCAAGAAATCAATAAGCCTCAACTTGATTGGGCCTCACAGAAATTTGAAGGTGAGTTCGATTTCTTTAATCCCAACCGCGATAAACTTTACGGATTTATAAAATGCCCGGAGCTGAAAAAATATGATATTCCGCTTAGATCTGAAAGCTCTGTCTTTGTTCATTTCTATCAGATTCAAGACCGCGAGCTTCGCCGGAAATTATTAACTGAAAAGAAAATGCACCCTCAAATAAAAGTTACGTTCAAGCTCGGCAATAATCTTGAAGGCGCGGCGGCCTACGAAGTCAAAGAAAAGAATTATGACTTGGACAGCGTATTAAAAATCAACGTGCTTTCAGCGCTTTCAGAAGAGGGAGAAATAGAATTCTTCCGGCGGCATGAAGAAATACCCTTCGGAAAAGTTCGGGCCAAGGACGGAAAATTATTTACGTTCAACGAGAAAAATATTATTGATCCCTTGCTTGCTGTCTTTCTTGAGTACACTCCCAACGCTGAAGGCCAGCCCGTAAGATTTTCGCGGGTCGTTCTTGACGATGATAAAGTTCAGATTCATAACATTGAGTCCGCTGTGCCTTTCCCCGAAGAAAAAATCAAAGCATGGGAGGCCGGAGGACTCATTCAGAAGGCTAAGGCCCGAATGAATTTAGAATCTGAATCAACAGAGAATGCTCCTAAAATTTCAGACGTTTTGCCCGAAGAATTCCAAGCCCCGGAATTTTTAGATCCCGAACTTGAAGAGCTTATCGACAGAAGTTACACGCCTCTTGATCCGTATTCGCCGGAAAAAATTAACAAGCCTCTTCAACCCCGCAAGCCTTTTGCTCAAAAAAAGAACGGTGTAGAAATTTTCAACGAGCTTCCGAAATTTTTACAGGATAAAATTTTAAGCGTAACTATCGCGGGCAAATGCAACACGGAATTTCTAGGCGATACTTTTTACAGGCGCGGGCATTATGCCGAAGTCAGAGCGACTTATCTTCAGCTTGTGAGCAAGTTCAACAGTGAAGACTCTTCGTTGACCAACGCTGAAAGGGCTGAAAGATATTTTTTAATAGCGCGTTATGTTTATAATTTTTTCTCGCTTGCGGACGAAGAGGACATAAAATCTTATTCGCCCGATGACGAGGACAATATCAGGATCATGGCTTACAAGGGCCTTGAGTATTTAATCTATGACAGGCTGGACGGGGCCAAGCGCAACGAAGAGAATTACGACATAGCCCGGCGGTATTGTCTTTTAAAGATTGCCAACGAGATTCAAGAGACCCGGCACATTGACGGCGAAAATACTTGGCTGAAGATTTATATTGCCTCGTACTTCGTGAACGGTCTTCGACAGCATTCCAGCGGCAAATGGTCGGCGCAGAATATTTCTTTGAAGGGGTCAAGCCTCCTTGAGTGCAACACTTTTGATAAATTCTTTGAAGGCCTCCTGCCTTTGGCATATTTAACGGAGCCTGAATTATTAATTCCGAGATTGAAATCTCTTTTATATAATCCTGAATACGCGGCTGTGCTGCTGAAGAAGCTTGGAGTTGATTATTCAAACGGAGCGTCGCCTGATGAAATTATCCCGCGCTTTCAAGCTGCTGTTGACGATTACACGAAGAGCAAAGATATTTTCGCGCTTGATCCTGAAGTCAAACTTTCGCCGGAGATCTTTAAGATCTTGAGCGTTCAGTCTGCTTTGATAAGACTCATGAAAAAAGAATTGAGTTATATCTTGCGGACTCCTATTGAAAATCTTGACGCGGCGTTGAAAAGAGCTGTGCCTATTCTTGATACTGACGAGTACAGAAAATCTCTTGAGAAGACCCGGCGCAAGTATGATCCAGATGCGAACCTGTTGGATATCTTGCCGCTTAACGTTCTTGGAAAGATCATGGGACAATACTGGCCGACGTTTGCCGTTCACTTCAATAATAAGCCGTATATTTCATACTGGCGTGAGCGTTTCGACAAGCTTCAATGGGTACGCAACCCGGTATTTCATGCTCACCCCGAGTACGTCAAGAAAGAAGACATTGAAGAAGTTAAAGCGATATGTCTTGAGCTGTCGCGGTGCTTGAAATAATTTAAACCTTGCCTCCCCTGTGTAAGGGGAGGTG
>JAFSSV010000052.1 GCA_017450825.1 Synergistaceae bacterium | reverse complement strand
GGGCGCTGCTGATGTTTCTTTTTCTTCCTGCAATTTTTTTGCCTCCTGTGATTTTTTCCATTCGTTAATGTCTATCCTTGGGAACAAGACTTCAGCTTTATTAATTTTATTTCCTGCTCCCTGTCCCCATGAAAAATTCTCGTAAAGATTTTCAACGGGATCTGAATCTATTCCGAGCTGCTGATAAATTTTCTTGGCCGTGTCCGGCATGACCGGAGCAATCAAAAGCCCGGCAAGCCTCAAAGCCTCGTAGAGATTCAACAAAACAAAATCGAGCCGTTCAGCTTGCGAGTCTTCCTTTGCTAATTTCCAAGGGGAAGTCTCGTCAATAAATTTATTAGCGCGTGAAATAAATTCCCAGATTGATTTCAAGGCTTCGTCGAAGGCAAAATTATTCATAGCCTCGTCGACACGTTCCAAAATATTTTTGCTCATTGCGCTCAATTCTGACTCCGAACTCGGACAGGCCGGGACGACTCCGTCACGGTAGCTCTTAATCATTTGAAGAGTCCTGTTCAATAAATTTCCTAAATCGTTGGCGAGGTCGCTGTTAATTCGTCCGACTAAGGCAAGCTCAGAGAAATCTCCGTCATTTCCGAAAGGAACTTCACGCAGTAAAAAATATCTGAAGGGGTCAAGCCCGTACTCTTCGACCATTTTGAAAGGGTCAACGACATTGCCGCGGGACTTGCTCATTTTCTCGCCGTTGTAAGTCCACCAGCCGTGGGCCATAATTTCAACGGGGAGATTTATTCCAAGTGCTAAGAGCATTAACGGCCAAGTTACGCAGTGGAATCTAATAATATCCTTGCCGACCATGTGCCGGACGTGCGGCCAGTAGCGCGAAAATTTTTCCGGGTCATCAAGATAGCCGGCGGCCGTAATGTAATTTATCAGCGCGTCAAACCATACATAAATAACATGCTTCTCGTCACCCGGGACAGGGATTCCCCATTTAAGAGTCGTTCTTGAAACAGATTGATCTTTAACGCCGCCTTTTAAGAAGCTCATTATCTCGTTATATCTTATCTTAGGCATGACGGCTTTAACATGTTCTTCATAAAATTTTATAAGCTCCGGAACATATTTCGAGCCTCGGAAAAAATAACTTTCTTCTTCCATTATGGTTAAGGGCCGTCCACAGTCGGGACAGGTTTTGTTCGGCCCCATGCTGGACTCGGGGACGTAAGTTTCACAGGGCACGCAATAATAACCCGTGTACGTTCCTTTATAAATATCTCCCTGATCCATGAGCTGCTTAAAAATTTTCTGGACGACTTTAATATGCCGCGGCTCTGTCGTCCTTATGAAATCATTGTTGCTGATGTTAAGGACTTTCCATAATTTTTTGAAGTTCAAGTGAATCTCGTCTACCAACTCTTGAGGAGTCTTGCCTTTCTTTTCGGCGGCGACTTGAATCTTTTGGCCGTGTTCGTCAGTTCCCGTCAAGAAGTGAACGTCATAAGCCTTCATGCGTTTATAGCGTGAGGCAGCGTCACATGCTATTGTTGTATAAGCGTGGCCGATGTGCGGAATGTCATTGACATAATAAATCGGCGTGGTGATATAAAAAATTTTTTCGTCGTTCATAAAAAAGAATATCGCTCCTTTTGATTTTTATTTATGAATTACATTATTCAAAATTTCCAGTTCTTAATTAAAAAATACTGTCAGCCATATGCACTTGGGATCGCTCGAAGTATAAATTACTCTGTGCTTTTCATGAGGAGGAATGATCAGCCAGTCGCCTTTGAAAAATTTAAGGGTCTTGCTTTGAAATTCTATAGCTGCTTCGCCTTGAAGGACAGCAACGAATTCGGACTCGTCCTGATCATAAAAGAAGTCCGGCGGCGAAACATGCCCTTCAGAAATTATACGTTCGATTCTTACAGGGCCTGTTCCGCTTGTTAGGACTTCGAGAAATTCTTCCGGAGCGCGCTGATAATTTTCAAGCTCAAAAAAATTTCCGCGCGTAATCTTCATGCCTTGAATTAATTTTTTTTCCTTACGTGAAGTGTCGAGGTGCAGGAATGATAAGGATTAGAAATTATAACGTCTTCAGGAATATCACTTTGAGTCGGACTGTCTGACATTACTGTGTACCAGAAAACCACGTCAGCCTCTCCCGAAGTCAAAGAGATAGTACGAGCGCCGGCGGTGATATTGACAAGCTTGATATTAATTTTCAAAGATCGTCCGATTTCGGCCAGGAGTGCCGCGTTAAATCCTGCGGCCTCACCCTCCGGGCTTACGAAATCTATCGGAGGTATGTCGCCGGTCACTGCTATTGTGACAACAGGAGCGCCCTCAAAATTTGAGAACTTAATCGGCGGAAGCTTGTCAAAATTTTCAGCGCGGATATATTTTTCTTTAAGATCTTCAAGTTTACGGTTGCCTTTGAGGCGGGCGATAGCTTCGTTAAATTTTTCTTGAAGCTCAAAGCCTTTGTCGTTTCTCATGAAGCCGAAGACAAAATCCATACCCGAAGTAACCATCTCACAGGTTATTGTATAGTCCGGATTGATTGCTACGAGATACTTGGCAACGTCCTCGGGAATGCTGATCTCGTCAACCTTGTCAGACTGAAGAGCAAGGAGAAGCTGTGGAATTGAGTCGTAAAAGACAAATATGTTTTTTTGAGTATGGTCGCCTTTCATCTTTTTCCACTGAAAATCCTGCTGAATTATGCTGCTGTTAAAATCTTCTTCGGATACGGCGCTTCGTGTAAGCATTCCAATTCTTAAATCAGCGTAGGCAACGCAAGTGAAAGCCAAGATAACAATCAAGGCCAGTGAAAAAATTTTCTTCATGATTTCCTCCTAAAAGTTTTTAAATTTTTTTAGAACAGTAAAGATAAAAAATGATTAATAATTATATCGAACTTCAATAAAAAAACAGGCCCGGGATTTTTTCCCGTTCGTTATATAATTAAGCTATCAAAAATTTAATTAAATTAAATAAGGAGGATTTTTTTATGTTAGTCAATGCAAAAGAAATGCTCACGAAGGCCAAGGCCGGACATTATGCCGTTGGCCAGTTCAATATTAATAACCTTGAGTGGACGAAGGCAATCCTTCAGGTCGCTGAAGAGTTAAAGGCTCCCGTTATTCTCGGAGTCTCCGAAGGCGCCGGAAAATACATGGGCGGCTTCAGAACTGTTCAGGCTATGGTCGAAGCAATGGACAAGGAGCTTAAAATCACCGTACCTGTCTGCACACATCTTGACCATGGAACTTATGAAGGCGCTTACAAGTGCATTAAGGCCGGCTTCACTTCGATTATGTTCGACGGCTCGCATTTCCCGATTGATGAGAACGTAGCCAAGACCGTAGAGCTTGCCAACGCGGCTCACATGCTCGGGCTTACAATCGAAGCCGAGGTCGGAGCTATCGGCGGCGAAGAAGACGGAGTTATCGGAATGGGCGAATGCGCCGACCCCAACGAGTGCAAGAGAATCGCTGATCTCGGAGTAGATATGCTCGCGGCCGGTCTCGGAAATATCCACGGCAAATACCCCGCCAACTGGAAGGGACTTTCATTTGAAACCCTCGCGGCAGTTCAAGAGAAGACAGGCTTAATGCCTTTAGTTCTTCACGGCGGCTCGGGAATTCCTGACGAAATGGTCAAGAAAGCTATCACCCTCGGAGTCTCAAAGGTCAATGTCAACACAGAGTGCCAGCTCGCGTTCGCCGCTGCTACCCGCAAATACATTGAGGCCGGCAAAGACAACGAAGGCAAAGGCTACGACCCGCGCAAGCTCCTCGCCCCCGGCGTTGAAGCTATCAAAGAAACAGTCAGAGAGAAAATCAGACTCTTCGGTTCTGAAGGCAAAGCGTAAAAAAAATTTTTTATTCATAACCCCGTCGCCGCTTCTTAATTTATTAATTAAAAGAAGGACGAAGGGGTCTAATTTTAAATTTAAATCGAAATGAGCATAAGACAATTTGACCTCAACGGGAAAATTATCGGTGACGGGAGCCTCGCTGTAATCGCGGGGCCTTGTTCTCTTGAAAGTTTGGAGCTTGGCCTTCGCGTTGCCAAGTTCCTGAAAAGAATCTGCGACGAAAGAAATTTAAATTATATTTTTAAAGCCTCGTTCGACAAAGCTAACAGGACTTCAGTTCATGCTTACAGAGGCCCGGGACTCGAAAAAGGACTTGAACAATTAGCAGAGATAAAAAAAGTCACCGGCGTTCCGGTTATAACAGATATACATGAAAGCTATCAGGCTGCTCCGGTCGGAGAAGTTGTAGACGTGATTCAGATCCCGGCGTTCCTTTGCAGACAAACCGATCTGCTCGTGGCCGCCGCCAAGACCGGCAAGCTGATCAATATAAAGAAAGCGCAGTTCTTAGCGCCCGAAGATATGCAGTACATCGCCGCGAAATGCCGCGAAGCTGGAAACGATAAAGTAATGTTCTGTGAGCGCGGAACGTTCATGGGCTATCATAGACTCGTAGCAGACTTAACAGGAATAATTAAAATGCGAGAGTTCGGCTACCCGATAATTTTTGACGCTACTCACAGCGCCCAAAGACCTGGCAGCTTAGGAGGAGCAAGCGGAGGAGATTACCGCCTCGCCTTCCCTCTTGCAAGAGCAGCCGCAGCCGTTGGAATTGACGGTGTATTCGCAGAGACTCACCCCAACCCTAAAGAAGCATTGAGCGACGGCCCCAACATGATACCGTTAGACAAAATGGGAAAATTTTTAGATCAGGTCTTGGCCGTACATGAAACTTGTAAAGACTTCGTTGAAAATTCTATAGAGAAACAGGAACAAAAATAAATTGAATAATTCAGATAGAGAATTATTGGACGCGGCAAAAAAATTAATGCGGACTGAAGCCGGGGAAATTTTACGCGCGGCCGATAGTATAGGCTTAGAGATCGTCACGGCCGCAAGAGAAATTTTTGCTTGCAAGGGCCGTGTCGTTGTCGTTGGACTTGGAAAGTCCGGGCACGTTGGCCGGAAAATTTCCGCGACACTTGCTTCACTTGGAACGCCGTCATTCTTTCTTCATGCCGCCGAAGCTGCTCACGGTGACCTTGGAATGGTTAGGCGCGAAGACGTTGGCTTGTTGATAAGCAACAGCGGTTCAAGTTCAGAGATAGTTGCCTTGCTCCCTCATTTCAGAAGGCTCGGAGCGAAAATGATAGCGATAACCGGTGCAATGAATTCCCCCTTGGCAAAAAATTCAGATATTGTTATCAACGCCGGAGTCGAAACCGAAGGCGATCCTTTAGAGCTTGCCCCAATGAGCAGCACAACCCTTGAGCTTGTGATCGGTGACGCTATAGCTACGCTCTTAACTATTTTAAGAGGACTGAAGCGCGAAGATTTTGCACTCTTTCATCCGGGCGGAGCCTTGGGCAGAAAATTATTAACCCGAGTCCGTGACGTTATGGGCACAGACGATCAGCTCCCTGTAGTTAAACAAGGCGTTACGGTTAAAGATGCCTTGTTCGTTATAACGGGCAAGGGTTACGGTGCTGCATGTGTGATTGATAACGAAGGAAACTTGACGGGAATTTTTACGGACGGAGATTTAAGGCGCTTGATGGAAAAATCCGGAACTGATTCTTTTAACACTAAGATTGACGACGCTATGACCCTCACGCCCAAAACTATAAGCCCTGATGCTCTGGCCGCCGAAGCTGTAAGAATAATAGAACAAAATGAAATCAGCGTGTTAATAGCCACTGAAAATAATAAGCCCGTGGGGATCGTTCATATTCATGAGCTGCTGAAGGCCGGAATAGCTTAAACTGTTTTTTTACAACCCCTCCGGCCGCTGGGGCACTTTCCCTTTTTTATTAAACCCCCTCCGGCCGCTGAGGCACCTTCCCTTTTTTTATAAAAACCCCTCCGGCCCTTCAGGCCACCTCCCCTTTCAGGGGAGGCAAGGGTGTAAAGGGAATAAAGTATGTTGAAAAACTCTCTCGTCCCCCTTGAAAGGGGGGATGTCAGCTTGCTGACAGGGGGGTTGCTTTAAAACAAGGGCCAGCTTGCTGGCGAGGGGGTTAT
>JAFSSV010000003.1 GCA_017450825.1 Synergistaceae bacterium | reverse complement strand
CTGACGCTCCTGTATCTCGGCATCAAGAACATCCGGCTTGGCCCTTCACTCCCGGCGTTTATCTCTCCGAATGTATTGAACTATCTTGTTGAAAACTATAATATTGCTCCGATCAGCACGCCAGAAGAAGACCTGAAGAAAATCTTAGGATAATAATCCCATAAACACAGCAACGCCTCTGACCACTTCGGCCGGAGGCGTTTTCTCTTGTTCAGTATATTGAGTTACGGAGAAGGCTCGAACGAGCCCTTTTTGCCCGAAAAACGAGCCCTCGCCATTATGCCGCTGCCACCCGTATCAAAGACGTAGTGCAGTTTTCCAAAAATCTAAGGGCGGCTAATTTATTTTGGAACGCGATTAATTTTTGCTGGCTATCTTGCGGGGAGCTTTGTTGGCACTCGGCAAGAAGTTCGGACAGTTGTTTTTTCAGCTCGTCAAGGAATAAAGGATCAATGACCTTATGAATATTTTCGATAGAAGTGTAATGCATTCCGCCTGTTCGACGTGTCAAGGGGTTCAGCGTTGCCTCGAAGATTGCGCCGAAGATAGTGGGGCTTATGCCGCTCCAGTCGAAGCCCTCGCTCATTTCATTGAGAATAATTTGAGTAGGGAGGCCGTCTAGCTGAGGGATTTCGATTTCTTTATTATTTTTGTCTTTGAAGAGTTCGCCGTCGACGTAAGGAAAATTTTTGAGTTCTTCTTCAATATAGGGATCACGTTGAGAAACATCCTGATCAAGAATTTTAAATAATTTTATTATTGCGTGGCGCGGATATTCTTCGTGAGCTTTCAGATAGTTAAAGAACTGTTTTTTTTTGAACAGCCCTGAGTCTTCGGCGTAGAGCAGGAAGACGATTCGTACGCAAAGAATATTTAAGCTTTCCAGAGATTTTTTGTCATTGGGATCCATGTAGCGCACTCGGAGTTCATTGTATAACTTCCCGATGAGTCGGCCGGCCTCTATTGAGAGTTCGAATTCTCTTTTAGCTTTTGGACTTTCGTGTTTTTTGTCGATTAGGAATAAAAATTTTTCAAAGTCTTTAGCTAAGTCTTTGAGCAAAAAAATTTCCGGCTTGCCCATTGGCAGTTCCATATCGTGAACTCGGATTTCTTTGAAGTTCGACACGATAATAAAGCCGCCTCTTTCGGAGTAAGGCAGCCAGTCATAATAACTCTTGGCCTGCGCGAAAGGTGTTAAGCCGTTTTCACCGGGTTTATCAAGTGAAACGTGAGAACTTTTCTGTTCGATAATTATTCCGGTTGACTTGATATAAGCGTCAATGAAGCCTGTATGCTCTCCGCGCTGGACGCTTCTTTCAAACTCAATAGACTTCCCGGGGTCTTCCAAGCCGCAGACACAGTGAAGGAAGTCAAGCCAGAATTTTTGCGTGTCGCTCTTCTCGTTGCCCCGGGTTTGCCAGTATTCTATGAACTCTTGAATTTTCTTTTCATCCATAGAGCTTTACCTGTTAATCATTTCTTCAAGGAAAGGCGGCAAAACGAACGCGCTCTTATGAATCTCGCTAGTGTAATATCTTGTGCCGTTGACTTTTCGGACGGGGAGCGCGGGATTCATTTCGGGGTTGTTCATTGCGACACCGTAAGTCCAAAATCCTGAAGGATAAGTCGGAACGACTCCCCAATATAATTTCACGGCCGGGAAAATTTTCCGCATTTCATTTATGGACTGCTGCATAATATCTTTGTCCGTGAAAGGCGACATAGTAAGCTCCGATAATATTGCGCCGGGCTTCATGATTTTTTTAACGTCGCTATAAAAATCTGCTCTGAACAAACCCGCGGCAAAGTCTACCGGGTCTGTGCTGTCGACAATCACAACGTCATAACGCTCTGAAGTTTCATGAATGAATTTCATAGCGTCCATACATTTGAAATCACACCGGGGATCTTCAAAAGATTTTCCGGCAAAGGGCAAAAATTCTTTTGAGCAGTCTGCGACTCTTTGATCAATATCAACGAGCGTACATTTTTTAACGCAGTCATGTTTAAATACTTCGCGCATTATAGCGCCATCCCCTCCGCCGATAATTAAAACTTTTTCCGGGTTTTCATGAGCGCAAAGGGGAACATGTGACATCATTTCAGAATAACAAAACTCATCGACCTCTGTTAATTGATACGCGCCGTCAAGCATTAACACGCGGCCGTAATCATAAGTATCAGCGATCAATAACTCTTGGTATTTTGTTTTTTCAGCATGAATAAATTTTTTTACTTTCATTGAAAGCGTAAGATTTTCCGTGCTGTATTCTGTGAGCCAGATGTCATTAAAGCGGCGCGGTCTTGTAACGTATTCAGTCATGATTTATAAAATTGCCTCTCCAAGATTTTTGCCAAGCTCAAAACATTTCTGAAGGTCTTCGGCGTTCGGTGAAGTATAGACTTCGACTTCGGGGCCGATTTTGGTGAGCTTGCTTTTTTCGGCAAAGTCCTGCAAGGCTGTCAAAGCTCCTTTGCTCCAGCTGTAGCTCCCGGCTATGCCAAGGAATTTATTTTTGGGCATACGGTTCAAGAGCTTTGAGCAGATTGCTTCCATTGGAGGATAAAGAAGAGTGTTATAAGTGCAGCTCAAGAGGGCAAAGGCTTTAAATTTCCAGATGTCCCGCAAAATATACGAAGGGTCTGTGCGTGAAGCGTCATACAAGCTTATCTCGTTGACCCCTGCGGCGTTAATTCCGGAGCAAACGGCTTCGGCCATGCGGCGCGTATTGCCGTACATTGAGCCGTAGACAACGACAGCTCCCTTTTCGCCTTCGAACTTGCTCCACTTGTCATAGAGTGAGATAACCTGATTAATATCTTTTCTGAATAAGACTCCGTGTGACGGGAAAATATTTTGGATTTTCAGCGCGCTTAATTTTTTAAGAGCAACTTGAACAATATTTGAATACTTGCCAACAATACAAGCATAGTAGCGTAACATTTCATCTTCCCAGCGGGCCTTTACTGTTTGATCGTCAAAGAGTCCTCCTTCATGAGCGCCGAAGCCCCCGAATGAGTCATTAGAGAAAAGAACGCCCGTAGTAGTATCAAAAGTCACCATGCTTTCAGGCCAGTGCAGCATAGGGACAGTCGCGAAGGTCAGGACGTGTCCTCCGAGGTCTAGTGTATCGCCGTCCTTAACGGTTAGAACGTCATGTTCGATTCCGTGATAGCCTTTTAATAGCGGAACGGTCTTTGCGTTGCCAATAAATTTAAGCATGGGCCACTTGCTTTTTAATTGAGCAATCAGTCCGGCGTGGTCGGGTTCCATGTGATTAATAACGAGATAGTTAAGCGTCCGGCCGTTCAGAGCCTGGAGCAGCTTGCTGTAATATTCGTCATGGTAAGGGCCTTTGACTGTGTCGATCGCGGCTGTAGCTGTTGAACCGATTATAGCGTAAGCGTTATAAGCTACGCCCTGCGGCAACGGCCAGAGCGACTCAAACATATCGGACTCTTTGTCGTTCACGCCGACCCACCACGTGTCTTTATTAACTTGCGTTGCTTTGTACATGATAAAAAATTTTCTCCTTTGTGAAAAATAATATAAATTT
>JAFSSV010000051.1 GCA_017450825.1 Synergistaceae bacterium | reverse complement strand
GCGCAAGAGAGTTCTTCGACATCTTTTATTCCCTCTACCCCTTGCCTCCCCTGTGTAAGGGGAGGTGCCGAATGAAATGAGGCGGAGGGGTTTATTACTTTTAAGGTGCTTTTACTATATTAAAATATTAAAGAATCCCCCCGCCGCAAGCGGCTCTCCACCCTTAAAAGGGGGGCTTTAGGGTATTACTAATAAAGCCTCCCCTTGGGGAGGTGGTGGTCGCGTAGCACGCCGAAGGCTACGAAGTGAACCGGAGGGGGTAATTTGTCAAAGAGGTGTCCTGAAGGGCCGGAGGGGGGTTTATAGAAAATAAACTGTGCTTACTATAAAATTAAAATTAATTTAACTTTGCTCCCCAAGCTTTGCATTCGGCTATAGCGTCGTCGTCGGGTTCAAGATGAGCCTTTAGCCCTTCGGCGGCTATCACAGCGCCTGCTTCTTTGCAGCGTTCTTCCCAAGTCCTTAGCCATTCGCCGTCGCCCCAATCGTAAGAGCCAAAGACAGCGACTTTCTTTCCGGAAAGACTCGCGACGGCCTCACTGAAGAACGGTTCCATCTCGCCTTCTTCGATTACTTCCGAGCCCATTGCCGGCGAACCGAAAGCTATGACATCATAGCCTGCAAGTTCAGCGACTGAAGCATCGCTCACGGCCTTGAGCGTGACATCAGCGCCTGCACCCTTCGCGCCCTCGGCGATAGCGCCTGCCATTTTCTCTGTGTTGCCGGTCGTTGTTACGTAGACTACTAAAACTTTTGCCATAATAAAACCTCCGTTTGGAAATTAAAAAAATTTTTATTGACCCGCAAGAATCAAACGGGCCGCATCAAACTCCGCGCGCCTGTACTGTCTGAAAGTCTGCCGGGCTTTTTTAATATCGCCGTAGACTTTCCAGTAATAGCCGGGGCGAAGTTGATTCTCACATTTCTGATTTTCCATGAAGCCCTTAACATCACGAGGCGGATAGTCAAGAAAGAGTCCTATCTCGTGAGGAAAATCGCCTTGGAATTTTTCGCGAAGACAAGTCAAGCAAGCGTCAAGATCATTCAACGGATAGCCTTGAGCTTTCAAAATCTCACAGGCTTCACAGCAGCCCAAGGCCCTCGCTAGAAGTTCACGCCTGTAAATTAAAACAAGAGCGTTATTAGAAGCTTCATGCTCGTTCAATAAAAGCCATTGAACGCCTAAAGGGTCAAGCCATTCACCAGCCTTTGACTTCCATAAAGAGCGCATGTCCTCGTTCTTATTGCGCCGGAAATTTATAAGGCACGCGGCCTTCAAGCCTTTTATAGTTGGTGCGCCGAAACAAAATAAAATCCCTTCCATAAATTTTTCAGGCTCTAAGAATTTTATATGCTCCATAAATTTTTGAATTATGCCCTTGCTTTTGCTTCTCATTCGTTTTAACCTGTCTGTATGTTTTTGTTTGGTATAAAAAACTTATAACAAGTTTAAAATTTTGTCAAGCCTGTTAAAAAATTTTAGGAGCGTTGAATTCTAAGTTATCAGGGAATTTAGGTTATAATGACAAAAATTTTTTTAATCTTAATAAGGAGTTGATTTAATGGCATTTACAGTCTGCGTATTAACGCCGGCACTAAAACGCGATCAATATATAGCAAGCTACATAGCAGGAGATGCTCCGGTGACAGGGCATGACGTTATGAACGAAATGATAACCAAGCACGATATGCCGCAGCGAAGAATAATTGCATGGTTTGTTAATAATTACACGCGCCCTCTTGACTGGATAGTTGACGAAGACGCTACGGTCGAATTTATCCCTTCGACTTCGCCTAACGGACAAAAAATTTATAAAAGGACTCTTGGATTTGTTTTGATCTTGGCCTGTGCAAGAATTCTTGGGCGCAAGGCGATATTAAGGCACTCAATAGCAGATGGTCATTATTGGGAATTTGAGAACGGCCCCGTGACTCAATCGGACGTAGATAAAATTAAAGCTGAAATGAGCGAGATTATTCGCCGCGACTCTCCGATAGTCCGTGAGATCTTGACGATAGATAAAGCCCGGCGAGTCTTTCAGCGTCAAGACGAGCCGGAAATAGCAGAACTTTTTGTGCGGGCTAATCTTGATCCGGTTGAAGTCTATCGCTGCGGAGAACGTTACGGATATTTTTGCGGCGGACCTCTTGCTTCGTCAACAGGAATATTAAGAAAGTTTGACATAGTTTTATACGAGCAGGGAATGTTGTTGAGATTCCCTAAGCCCGATGATCCGGAGTCATTGCCGGAATTAAAACTTCAGCCTTCACTCGGAAAAGTCTTTTTTGATTATGCTAACTGGCTGCAAGTCTTGGACTTAAATTATTTAAACAAGTTACATCACAGAGTTACAGAAGGAAAAATTCAAGAGCTTATTTTAATTGCAGAGGCTTTTCATTCGCAGACGCTTGGGAACATTGCCGAAGATATTGCCGCTAAGCCCGTAAAAGTTGTGACCATTGCAGGGCCTTCGGGATCAGGCAAGACAACTTTTTCAGAACGTCTGAAAGTTGAATTGCTTGTCTGCGGAAAAACTCCCGTGACTTTGCCGCTTGATAATTATTTCAAAGAACGCGAAGAGTCACCTAAAGACGAAACGGGCGAATATGATTACGAACGACTCGACGCGCTCGATCTAAATTTATTAGAAGATAACCTGAAGAGAATTTTAGCCGGCGAAGAAGTCGTAACGCCCGTATATAATTTCATAACAGGCAAGAAAGAACCGGGCAAGATAATAAAATTAAAACCTTCGGACGTTCTAATCATGGAAGGAATACACGGACTCAATGACAGGATTCTTTCAATGCTCCCGGAGAACAGCCGCTACGGAGTCTTCGTGTCGCCTCTAACCGGAATCTGTATCGACCCTCACAACAGAACAAGCACCGGAGATAACAGACTCTTGCGCAGGATCATTCGCGACTACAGGACACGCGGCAAGAGCGCGCAAGTTACGCTCGAAGTTTATCCGAAAGTTATAAGGGGAGCCAAGCAATATATCTTCCCGTATCAAAGCAGAGCCAACGCAATTTTTAATTCAGCTTTGCCTTACGAGCTTGGAGTATTGAAGCCTTATGTTGAACCTTTGCTGCATACGGTGGACGAAAATTCTTCGGTATTCAGTGACGCGCTGAGGCTTTTAAATATTTTGCGCTTTGTTCCGGCCTTGAACAATGACGGTATCCCGAACAATTCTGTTATAAGAGAATTCATTGGCGGGAGCTGCTTAGATGTTTAATACAAGCCCCTCCGATCTTTGGGGAGGCTTTATTAGCAATACCCTAAAGCCCCCCTTTTAAGGGGGGAGGGCCGCTTGCGGCCCTTACTCCAACCCCCTCCGGCCCTAGCCTTCGGCATGCTACGCACCATTCCATCTCCCCAAGGGGAGGCTTTGCGGTGGCAGGAATAAGAGCCTCCCTCGGGGGAGGGGAACCGCCT
>JAFSSV010000050.1 GCA_017450825.1 Synergistaceae bacterium | reverse complement strand
CGTCAACGGTAACTTTGACTTTGACATCTGCATTTTCGCTGTAACCTTTGCCGTGTCCCTCGTAAGTTCCAGGGGTGAAGGCATAAGCAGCAGACGAGAAAATCATACAAAAAGCCAGTACTAAACAAAAACTTTTTTTCATTGTAAGATCCCTTCTGTTCTTTATAGAATAAATTTTTTGGAATGAAGAAATAATAACATAAAGCCCCCTTTTTTTAAAAGAACCCTTTTGAAAGACCCCCACCACCGCAAGCGGTCCCCTTAAAATAACCCCCTCGCCAGCAAGCTGGCTTTTTTGAAAGCAACCCCCCTGTCAGCAAGCTGACATCCCCCCTTTCAGGGGGGACGAGAGAGTTTTTCAACACCTTCTATTCCCTTTACACTCTTGCCTCCCCTTGGGGAGGTGGGCAAAGGCCGGAGGGGGTAAAAGGTATAGAAAAAATAATTACGATCTTAGGTAATCTCTAGCCTTATAACCTGAAATATCTTGCAGCTCGGTATCTGCTCCAGCGTCAAGTAAAACCTGTACGACTTCTTCACTGTTAAAAGCCATTGCGTACATTAAAGCCGTATGACCGTAAGTATCTTGAGCGTCAATATAAGCTCCGGCGTCAAGCAAAATTTTCACAGCTCCGGAGGTATTGCTCTTGGCCGCGAACATTAACGCTGTAGAAAGCTCAATATTTTTTGAGTTCACGTTCACGCCTTTTGAGATAGCATCGGAAATTTCTTTTTCAGAACCGCTCTTGCAGATTGTTAAGAAAGTCTTTTTAGTTTTTGTTGCCATTAAAGAATCCTCCTGTGATTTTTCTTGAGGAGTAAGCAGAGAAATTATTTCCGGCTTATTCAGTGCATTATTTTTTTTCGCGTAGTCTAGTGCTTTTTTGCCGTCGTCGTTAGCGGCTGAAACTAAAGCGCCCTTTGAACATAAAAATTTTATGAGTTCGGCATTGTTGCCCATGGTCGCGTATATTAAAGCGGTGTTGCCTGCTTTATTTTTTGTGTTGATGTCAGCGCCGTTTTCAATAAGCGCCTGAACACTTTCAAGAGTATTAAACTGCGAGGCAAGCATTAAAGCCGTATTTCCGTTCCTGTTGAAGGCGTTTACCTCGGCTTTATTTTTAATTAAGGCAATTATTGAATCGACTGTATTATATTCAGCGGCAATCATCAGCGGGGTTGTGTTGCTGGACGTAGAGAAATTTACATCTGCTCCGGCCTGAATGATCTCTGAAATTTCTTGAGCGTTCCCGAACTTGCAAAGCTCAAGTAATTTTTCATCGGGAGTCTTTTCAGTTGTCTTTTCTTGAGGCTTGGCCGTTGAATTTGGCGTGAGGAGTTTAATAACGTCAGTTTTATTTAAAATCTTGCTGAGTTTTGCGTAATGCAGAGCGCTTTTCTTGTCATGGTTTAGTGCTTCAATATCAGCGCCTTTTGAACAAAGCATTTTTATAACTTCGGGAGTATTTTCCATAGCGGCGAACATCAAGGCTGTATTGCCGTTATGATTTCTCGCGTTGATTTCTGCGCCGGCATTGATAAGAGCTGCAATAACTTTAGGATCTTTATTATATCTTGCGGCGGTCATAAGAGCAGTAGTTCTATTATTGCTATTATTTTTTGAGTTGGGATCAGCTCCGGAGTCCAAGGCCGCGATAATTTTATCGAGCGTTCCTGATTTACAAAGAGCAAGAAATTTTAAATTTTGAGTTGCAGATCTTGAAGATTTTTCATTCTGGCCCCAGCCGGTTAAATTGATTTTATTCCTTCTGGCTTCTCGTTCTTCGTCTTCAATATCTTTAAGGGAAAGAATTAACGGAGGGTATTCAGTCAAGCTGAAAAATTTTACTCGTGCTTTAACTTCGTAAAGAATTTGTTTTTTATTTTCGTTGTCATAGTTGTAGAGTCTCCGTCCGATTTCAGACGCGGGGATTTTTGCCTCGAGGTCACTGTCTTTTAACTTTACTATAGCGCCTCCTAAGTTGCTTACACTTTGAATAATGACTTTAACGTCTTGGCCGATTTTATATTTTTTATACTGTTGAGTGACGTTAGACTGATATTCGCGACTAGCATCGTGGAAACTTAAAATTATTTTATTATTTTCGTTCTCAATGACTTTGAAAATATATTTTTGCGTCTTGCTGTATTTTTCTGAGATTGCGCCGTCTTCGTTGAGTTCAAATTCATTTAAAGGAACTTGCGCGGCCATGTTGCCGATGGCTATTGTTACGCAGTCATCTTTTTTTTCAGTCAAGTAGCCTTTGACGATATAGCCGGGACACATTACGACTTTGAAAAGCCATTCGCAGATATTTAAAACATCGTTGAGTAATCTCTTTCCTTCTTCTTCGGAAATATAATTATTATCATAGCGTTGATGTACTGCTTTATTCCTTGCTATTCTAAGCTCGTGCAGCTGATTTTTCATTTCTTCGTCAATAACGTTTTTGTCGAAGAGCCTGTCGATTCGGTAAAGCTGATCACGTTCATGAGTCTGAATTGTGTTAGCGGTCATCAAGAAATCTACGACAGCTTCGCCAATATCACCAAGGCATATAATACAGTAACGCGTATTGATAAATAAATTATCTTCTGCTTCGCGGCCAAGCTCCGCAAGGTTTAACAATGGCGGAACGTAAGAACCGGGCGGAAATAAATCCGATAGGAAACTGAATTTACTTTCTCCATGTTTCAAGACAAACCATTCAGATAATTCTTGAGCAGTTGTCATTAATCTAGCACAAGCCATTTTTGAGGCATAAGAATTTTCAAGTGCCTCCTCGCTGATTTCTGTTAAGGCTGAAATTTTTTTGTATATATTTTCGTCAATGATATCAAGCTCTAATAGTTCTTGAGGGTCAGAAGATTCAAGATTATTATTCCGGGCTAAAAGATCTGTGACGGTTTCGGCAATTCTTCCAAGTTTCAGCAGACAGATATTAGCGTCTGAGTTCATGGACTCCTCGGCTTTTTTTCCGAAGGCTGCCAGTTTAGGGAAATGCCCTTCAAGAAATTCAAACCTGCTTTGCATTTTTTATTCTCCTGAAAAATTTTGGTGTTTTTAGAATTATATAATACGAAAAAAAATTTTTTTAATAATACCCTTCTCGCCGGCAAGCTGGCCCTTTAGAAACTAACCCTTCCACCGCAAGCGGACATCCCTTTTGTTATAAATAACCCCCTGTCAACAAGCTGGCTTTTTTGAAAGCAACCCCCCTGTCAGCAAGCTGACATCCCCCCTTTCAGGGGGGACGAGAGAGTTTTTCAACACCTTCTATTCCCTTTACACTCTTGCCTCCCCT
>JAFSSV010000049.1 GCA_017450825.1 Synergistaceae bacterium | reverse complement strand
TTTTTTAAGACTCAACCCCTCCGGCTTCACTTCGTTCAGCCACCTCCCCTTTCAGGGGAGGCAAGAGTGTTAAAAAAATAGAAGATCTCGAAGGACGCTCTCGTCCCCCCTGAAAGGGGGGATGTCAACTTGTTGACAGGGGGGTTACTTTTCACAAGGGCCAGTCAGCTTGTTGACAATGGGGTTGCCCTCCACGAGGGCCAGCTTGCTGGCGAGGGGGTTATCTTCCCAAAAGGGGGAGGCTTTGTGCTGGCGAGGGGGTTATAGTTTTTTAAGTATGCTACTATATAATTCGCTTACGTTAATTAATTTATTTTTTTAAATTGGAGGTATTAAACCATGAGAAAAATTTTTGCCTTGGCAATTTCGGTTGCTTTGCTTCTGGCTTGTGTGAGCGGAGCGTATGCTTACACGATTAGAATTTACTCCAACTCGAACTCGTCAGAGCGAGTCACTTGGCTCAAGGCCGCCGCAAAACGTGCAGGCTTTGAGATCAGTCTTGACGACTCGACCGTCTACAAAGGCGACACAAGCGCGATCCAACTTGCCAACGAGAACAAAGACGGCGATGTAATTTTTGGCCTTAACGAAGTTCGCTGGTCACAGCTCGTCAACGGAGCATACGAAAATATTTCCGTCCTTGAATGGACTCCCTCATGGGCTGACAAAGTCGGAGATTATAAATACCCCGGCAAAGCTTACGGGATTGTCATTCAAAATATTTTAATGCTCTACCGCAAGGACGACCTAGGAACAAAAGGCAAGGAACTTCATTTCAAACATTGGGCCGACCTCGTGGACTGCGGCTTCAAATGGTACCGTCAAGGCCGTGTAGGCGGAACTACCAACATGAACATCAATAACGCTATGTTATACGCCTTCACCGATCCAAAATCTCCGGCCGGCGGAATTTCTATCGAAGGCTGGAAGACTCTCTGGAAGTATTGCGCTAATGGAGTCTTCACGGGCGACAGCTACGGCTTTGAAGCTCTTAACCGGGGCGATGTTCAAGTATCGACCTTCTACTCTTCGTCACTTTACGGCAATATTGACGCGGCCGCAGACTCTTCAAAGAATCCTCTGAAAGGGACTCTGAAGCCCGAGAACTGGGCGCTCGTTGACATTGAAGACGGGACTTATTACATCGCTGAATATATCGGCGTACTCGATAATCCCAACAGATCCCCCGAAGAAACTGAACATGTTAAAAAATTTGCGGAGTGGTTCGGAAGCGCCGAAGTTCAGCGCGAATGGTCCGAAGAGTTTGACTCTTACCCGTGCAACTCTGACGCAGTTGACGAAGTGCCGCCGATCTATTCATTAAAGAACTGCGCTCTTACAAAAGTCGCCGGAACTGATATGACTTACGCCGAGTACGTTGGCGCTCACTCGTCACAGTGGACGAACATTATGACTAATTTAGGCTTCTATTGGTCAGATAATTCAAACGCTCCCACCGAACCCGACTGGAATAATTTAGACTGGTCAACCCTCACTCAAAAACAAGCAAAATAAAATGTCATATTGCAGAGGCAGAAAGCCTGTCTTAGATTTACTAAGCAAGACTCCCGAAAAATGCGTTGAGCTTTTAATAGCAGAAAATCTCAAGCCGCCCTTCCGCGATGAAATTTTAAACGCGGCCAAGGGCGCGGGAGTTTCTTATAAGATAGTAAACTCAAAAATTCTGGACAAAATTTCAGACGGCGAATTACATCAAGGAGTAGCCTGCAAGCTTGCAAGCTCACAAAAAAATTTCAGCCTTGAGCCTTTCTTGAAAAATCTTGACGAAAAAGCTCCGGCCCTGTTAGTCATTCTTGACCATATTGAAGACCCTCATAACTTGGGCGCTATAATTCGTTCGGCCGAAGCCGGAGGAGCCAGCGCCGTGATTTATCCTGAACGCCGGGCCGCGACTCCCAACGATACCGTAATAAAGACAAGCGCGGGAGCGTCGTTGCGTTTGCCTTTGATACCCGTCACGAATATTAATCGCGCTATAGAAATTTTAAAGAGCTTTAACTTTTGGGCGATAGGCTTGAGCGAGAAGGCCGAGGCTTCAGCATGGGACGAAAAACTCCCGGAACGTACAGCACTCGTTATAGGGGCTGAAGGTTTTGGACTTTCACGACTCGTCCGGGAGAACTGCGACTCGCTGATAAGAATTCCAATCAAAACAGAAAATTCAGTTGGATCTCTTAATGCCAGCGTCGCCGCGGCGCTTGGAATTTTTGAATGGTACAGACAGTATAGTAAGTAAGGTAACAAGCACTTCACTCCCTCTGTTTTGGTTACACCTTGCGCCCCCTGTTAAGGGGGAGAGGGCCAGCTTGCTGGCGAGGGGGGGGTATTATTAAAAAAATTTTTTTAAGACGCAACCCCTCCGCCTCATTTTATTCGGCACCTCCCCTTTCAGGGGAGGCAAGAGAGTTATTTCTAAAAAACAGCTTAAGCTAGAAAATTGCTTTCTAAATTCTAAAAGAGAAGATTAGCTTACGAAAAATAATTTTTTATAGAACCGAGGAATATTTTTTAATCATGATCAACTCAGAAGTACGAGTCCGTTTTGCTCCGAGTCCTACCGGAGCTTTACACATTGGCGGCGGTCATACGGCCTTATTCAACTGGCTGTGGGCGCGGCACAACCACGGGAAATTTATTTTAAGAATCGAAGACACTGACCTTGAGCGCTCAACAAAAGAATATGAGCAGACAATAATGTCCGGCATGGAATGGCTTGGGCTTGATTGGGACGAAGGAGTCGGAGCCGGCGGAGATTACGGGCCTTATAGACAATCCGAACGCCTTGAGATTTACCGGGACTATGCAGAAAAATTATTAGCATCAGGTCAAGCTTACAGGGACGGCGAAGCGATTATCTTCAAAGTTTTGCCGGGGCAGGATATTTCTTTTAAAGATATTGTTTACGGTCAAATCGACGTTATGAGCGACGGCCTTCGGGAAAAAGATTCCGACAAGCTCAAAGATATAGTAATTATTAACAGCGACGGTATGCCGACGTATAACTACGCCGTTGTAATTGACGATCACTTAATGAAGATTACACATGTTATCCGCGGCGAAGATCATATCTCAAATACGCCTAAGCAAATTTTAATTTACAGGGCGCTTGGCTGGGAAGTTCCGGAGTTCGCTCACCTGCCAATGATTTTGGGCAAGGACAGAAAGAAATTGAGCAAGCGTCACGGAGCTACGAGCGTATACGAATATCGTGATATGGGCTACATGCCGGACTCAATGTTTAATTTCTTGGCCCTTCTCGGCTGGAGCGCAGGCGATGACAAAGAAATTTTCACGCGCCCCGAAGCCGCTGAATTATTTGAGCTGTCGCGGGTGACTCGTAAGGCCGCTGTCTTCGATATGGATAAATTAAATTATATTAATCAGGAGCATTTAAAGGCCCTTGATCCCGCCGTAAGACTCTCAATGATTAAACCCTTCTGGATCGAAGCCGGCCTTCCAGTCGAAGAAGTCGAAAAGGAACGGGGCGAAAATTATTTAGCCCAAGCTTTAACTTTAATGGCCGGACGCGGAAAGACTGCTAAAGAAATGTCGGAGTTCGCGGATTATTTCGTATCGTTCGAGCCGGTGAAAAAACGCTGGAACGCCGAAGGTCTGGACAAAGAAAAATTAAAGCCCTTCTTTGAAAAATTATTTGCCCTTCCAACTTGGAAGCACGAAGAACTTGAACAGGCCGCCCGCGATTTCGTTAGCTCAATCGAAGGCGCAAAAATGAAAGATTACGCAATGCCCTTGAGATTCGCTTTAACCGGAATGAAAGTAAGCCCGGGAATTTTTGAAGTCGCCGAACTCATGGGCCGCGAAGAGTGCAAAAAACGTTTGAGCTTTTACGGGTTGATAGCATGAATATTTTAATTAATATAATCTCGTTAATAATTCTTCTTGTAATCTGCGTTGTCGTTCACGAGTTCGGGCACTACATAACGGCCCGGCTCTTAGGCGTTCAAGTTCATGAGTTCGCGTTGGGAATGGGCCCGGCGATCTTCAAGCACCGCAGCAAGAAAAATAACATGCTTTGGTCAATAAGAATTCTTCCGCTCGGAGGCTTCTGTCGCTTGGCAGGAATGGACGAGGACGAAGAGGGCGAAGAAGTTATACCCGGTCAGGGCTTTGACGAGCAGCCCGCATGGAAAAGATTTTTTATTTTGCTTAACGGCTCTTTGTTTAATGTCATACTTGCTGTCGTTTTAATGGGCCTGTTCCTATGGGGACACGGCGTAATGAACATGGACAGCTCAATGATAGGGGAGATAATGCCGGACTTCCCGGCAGAGGCCGCAGGAATTCAAGCCGGCGATAAAATTCTTAAAGTCAACGGCACCGAAGTTTCAAAGTGGCGCGAGACTTCAGAAAAAATTAGAGTCGAAGCCCTGAAAGATCCCGAGGTCAAAATAGAAATCTTGCGCGGTGAAAAAAATCTTTCCTTCAACGTCAATATTCCCGTAAGTCAAACGTACGGAAGGCCAATGCTTGGAATATCGCCAAGCTATTCGCGAATGGGATTCTTTGAAGCTTTTTATAATTCCCTTACGTATACTTACAGAATGAGTGCGCTTATGCTGCGGGGCTTTCTTGATTTAATCACGGGCCAGCAGGAAGCAGACGTAACAGGCCCGGTAGGTATCGCCTCAATGTCAGGACAGGCAATGCGCTCAGGATTTTGGGATTTCATTTCCTTCATGGCTATAATCGCTTTGAACTTGGGAATATTAAATCTCTTCCCTATCCCGGCACTTGACGGAGGGCGATTGCTTTTTGTCTTGCTTGAAATGATAGTAAGACGAAGACTCCCGAACAAAATAGAAAACTGGATACACACAGCAGGCTTTGCGGTGCTGCTCTTCTTAATGGTTCTTATAACTTTCAAAGACGTGTATAACATTTTCTTCACGCATTAAAAAAATCATGAACAGCAAGAGGCAAGTAAAAATAAAATCTCTTACGATTGGCGGCAATGCTCCCGTAAGAGTCGAAAGCATGTTAAAAATTTCACTGGACAAGCGCAGCGAATGCCTTGCCCAATGTGAAAGACTTTTAAGCGCGGGCTGTGAGTTGGCTCGCGCCGCCTTTCCCAATATTAAATATCTCGAAGACCTTGAGTATCTAGTCAAGAATACAAAGCTGATAATCATGGCTGATATTCATTTCGACCCGGACTTGGCACTCGGAGCAATAAAGGCGGGCTGTCCTTCAATCAGAATCAACCCGGGCAACATGCCTTTGAACAGACTCGGCGACGTTATTTCAGCGGCAAAAGACTCGGGCGTTGTTATTCGTATCGGAGCTAACGGTGGCTCAATCTCACAGGCTCAACTTGATAAGGCCGGGGGCGATCGAGCTACGGCTCTTTTTTACGCAGTAAGAGAGCAAGCTGAATTATTACTCGAAAATAATTTTGAAAATCTTATTCTTTCGGCCAAGTCTTCAAACGTCAACGAGTGCATAAGAGCAAATAAATTAATCGCGAAAAATTATCCGGACTTTCCGATTCATATCGGCGTAACTGAAGCCGGCCCGGGCGACGGAGGCATAGTGAAAGGCACAGCGGGAATCGCCGGAATGTTATCTCAAGGGATCGGCGACACGCTGCGAGTCTCTTTGACGGACGAACCCGAACGGGAAGTGAAAATAGGCTATGAAATTTTAAAGGCCCTTGACCTTAGAACAAAAGGAGTCAATTTAATTTCCTGTCCAACATGCGGAAGGCGGCGGGCTGATGTCATGAGGCTTGTAAAAGTTGTTGAGCCTCTTTTAAAAAATCTTCCTGACGGAATTTCAGTCGCGGTTATGGGCTGCGAGGTCAACGGCCCGAAGGAAGCCCGGCACGCTGAATACGGCATAGCCGGAACGCCCGCGGGCGCAGTTCTATTTCATAAAGGGGAACGATGGGGCGAATTTAAATTTGATGAGCTTGAAAAAATTTTGCCGGAGTTCTTTGGCAATTAAGTAAGCATAGATAAAAAACTATAACACCCTTGCCTCCCCTGTAAGGGGTGGTGCCGAATGAAATGAGGCGGAGGGGTTGCGTCTTAAAAAAATTTTTTAATAATAACCCCCTCGCCAGCAAGCTGGCCCTCTCTCCCTTAACAGGGGGCGCAAAGTTTTTTTCAACACTTCCTATTCTTTCTACACATTGCCTCCCCTGT
>JAFSSV010000048.1 GCA_017450825.1 Synergistaceae bacterium | reverse complement strand
GGGGGTTGCGTCTTAAAAAAAAATTTTTTAATAATAACCCCCTCGCCAGCAAGCTGGCCCTCTCCCCCTTAACAGGGGGCGCAAGAGAAGCTGAAGAGTGTTTACTATAAAAATTAAAATCCCTCCTTCAAAAAATAAAGAGGAGGGATTTTTTTTATATATTTTCTTGTTCTTTTTCTTTCTCTTTCTCGTTCTCTTTGTCTACGATCGCTTGGATCTCTTCGTGATTAATTACTTCTTTTGCCTGAAGAGTCTCTGCTACTTCGTGAAGAACTTTCTCATGTTCCTTCAAAATATTTAACGCCTGCTCCTGAGCTTCGCTTACAAAGCGCCGGATTTCAGCGTCAATGATTTCTGCTGTAGCGTCGCCTGTGTCGTTGCGTGACTCGGACGAGCCTGAAAGATACATCATAGCCGGAGCAGCGTATCTCACCGGGCCGAGCTTGGGCGACATTCCGAACTCCGTGACCATTCGCCGCGCTGTTTCTGTTGCTCGTTCGAGGTCGTTGGACGCGCCTGTCGAACCTTCGTTAAAGATTAAAAGTTCAGCGGCCCGCCCTCCCAACATTACGGCCATTCGATTTTTCAATTCAGTTTCGCCGATTAGATACTGATCTTCTGTCGGCATTTGCATTGTATAGCCGAGTGCGCCTTTAGTCGTCGGGATAATGCTTACTTTATGAACGGGATCAGACCCGGGAAGATAACAAGCTACTAAGGCGTGCCCCGTTTCATGATAAGCAACTTTCTTTTTTATTTCGGGAGTAAGGGGAGTCCTGCGTTGAAGTCCGGCTACGACTCTTTCAATAGCGAGATCAAAATCATTCATAGTCACGGCCTCGGCCTTATGACGAGCGGCCAAGAGCGAAGCCTCGTTAGCAATGTTCGCAAGATCAGCCCCGGAGAATCCAGGCGTGACTTTTGCGATAGCACGTAAATCAACTTCGGAAGCTAAAGGAATTTTTTTCGTATGGATCTTTAAAATTTCTTCGCGTCCTTCTTCAGTGGGAAGGACAACTTGAATTTGACGGTCGAATCTTCCCGGCCTCATTAAAGCCTGATCAAGAATCTCCGGGCGGTTAGTTGCTCCCATAATGACTACGCCGTCATTGCCTTCAAAGCCGTCCATTTCGGCTAATAATTGATTGAGCGTGTTCTCTTGTTCTGAATTACTGTTGAAGCCGCGCAATCTTGATTGACCGATAGCGTCAATCTCATCGACAAAAATTATACAGGGCGCTTTCTTCTTGGCCTTATCAAATAGATCTCTGACTCGTGCTGCTCCGACTCCTACAAACATTTCGACAAAGCTTGAGCCTGTCATAAAAAAGAAAGGCACTCCGGCTTCACCTGCTGTAGCTTTAGCAAGAAGGGTCTTGCCTGTGCCGGGAGGCCCTACGAGCAAGACTCCCCGCGGAAGTTTCGCGCCGAACTTGTCATAACGCTTTGGGTCTTTTAAAAATTCTATGATTTCGCGAAGTTCTATTTCAGCTTCGCCAGCTCCGCCGATGTCATGAAATTTTACGCCGGTCATTTCGCCTTCGAGTTCTTTAGCTCTGCTCTTCCCGAAGGAAAATATTCCACCTAAGCCGCCGCCACCGGAACTGCCGCCGGACATGCTCCGGAAAATAAAAAACCAGATTATTAACAACGGCAAGAACGGAAGGAGAAAGCCAAAAATAGAATCAAAAAGGCTGTCGCGTTTGGGAATGCCTCCGAATTTTATATCCGCGCTTGCAAGCCTTTCGATTAGGAACGGGTCAAGAAGTTTTACAACTGTCTTAACGTTCTCCGGCCTCCTTAACTTTGTATTTAAAATTACGCCGTTGACCACGGGGCGTTTCTCCGGGCTTACGTTTTCTTTTAACTGATAAGTTATTCGTGACTCTGAAATGTCAACGTTAGATATTAAATTTTTCTCAAGGTCTGCAAGAAAATCGCTGTAAGGAACTTCGTTAGCATTCTCGGCCATTGGCTTGTAAACATATTCAGCAAATAGCAGGGCCGTAAGCAAGATGCCCAAGAAAAACCATATTGAAAATTTTTTTCCTTTGTCCATTTTAAAATTTTTAAGTGCTTCTTAATCCTTTCTTAAAAATTTTTTTAATTTCTAAATCCTGATTTGTAAAAAGCCTTTCCGCTTTCGTTGCGCCTCGTTCGATTTTTGAGGCGGTCGAATTCTTCGTCTATCTCCTCCCGTTCTGTTTTATCGACAGGCATAAGGTCAAGGAAGTGATTTAATTTTTTTTCAAGCCCTTCAATTTCTTTTGTGCCGGGCGGGACAGTACGACCGATATTTTTTAGACTCATAAGGGCAATATCTGAAATTAAGATTGCCAAGTCGTGAAGGTCTTGATCATTGTCTTCGCTGTCCTGAATTTCCTGTGAACTGTCGGAGCTGTGAGTGACTCTTACCGAAAAAGACAGACAGCCCACCGCCACCGCCAGCCACGCCGCGCCGCCCGCAATATTATCAATGTAAAACATGTAACCGGCAAAAATGCTCGTGATTATTCCGGCGCAAAATAAAATCCAGCGGATAATTTTTTCAATCATTTCTTAATTGCTTATTGCTCATTCTCAAAAATTTTTTTGAGTTCTTCGGCGGCCTTTTCTAAATCGTCATTGACTAAGACATATTTATATTGATCTTTGAGCGCAAGTTCTTTTCTTGCGTTGGCGAGTCTGATCTTTAATTCCTCGGGGCCTTCGGTGTGTCTGTTAATTAATCTTTGCTCAAGGACTTCAAGTGACGGAGGCACTACAAAAATTAAAATTGCTTCGGGCATTTTCTCAAGAACTTGCAGCGCGCCTTGAACGTCAATTTCAAGCAAAACATTTTGTCCGGCGTTCAACGCGTTAATAACGTCCTGTTTCAGTGTCCCGTAGAAGCCCGAATGAACGTGAGCGTATTCAAGAAATAAATTTTTTTGAATGTACTCTTCAAATTTTTCGTGAGATATAAATCTGTATTGGACTCCGTCCTGTTCGCCCTCTCTTGGCTTGCGGGTTGTGCATGAGATCGAATAGACAAGATTTTGAAATTTTTTAAGCGCAATTTCTCTTAGAGTGCCTTTGCCGACTCCGCTAGGCCCGGAGATTATAAATAATTTCCCTGTTTTGTTGCTCAAGTTTAGATTTCTCACTCCTTAATATAGCTATTTTCTATAAAATCCTTCCGTTTTGCTTCAAGATATCTTACTTTTTTAACTACAACCCCTCCGGTTCGCTTCGCTCACCACCTCCCCTTTCAGGGGAGGCAAGGTGTAAAAAAAATAGAAGATCTCGAAGGACTCTCTCGTCCCTCCTGTTAAGGGGGGATGTCAACTTGTTGACAGGGGGGTTGCTTTTTAACAAGAGGGCCAGCTTGCTAACAGGGGGGTTGCTTTCAAAAAAATTTTTTTATTCAATATTTTGAACTTGTTCGCGTATACGTTCTATTATAGTTTTTGCTTCGACAACGTCCCAACGGAAAAGAGCGTCTTGAACTTTCGACCCCATTGTATTAACCTCCCTGTTCATTTCCTGAAGCAGGAAATCTAACTTTCTTCCGGTAGATTCTTTTGCGTCAATAAAATTTTTAAATTTTTCCGTGTGAGATTTCATTCTAGTTATCTCTTCTGAAATGTCCCACCGGTCGGACGCAAGCGCAACCTCTTCTGCTATTCTTGCCTCGTCAAGCTCAAGCTTGTAATGTTCAAGTACGTTTTCTATTCTGGATCTTATGGACTCGATCGCAAGATCTTTCGCGGCCTGCCAGCGGGATTCCATTTCGGCCAAAATTTTTTCAAGCTCGCCTAGATCTTCTTCGATTTTTATTTTTAGCTTTACCCCTTCGGCTTCTCTCATATCGAACAAGGCTTCAATGACTTCCCTTACGATTTTGTTCCAGACTTCAGGAGCTTCGTGAGCAGCTCTTGCGGCCAAGTTTGTATTAGCGTTGAAGACCCCGGGAATTAATAACAAGCTTGCAAGATCCGGAGCGGCTTCAATATTATTGCGCTTCGTGATCCTTTTAACTTGATTATATAAGTTCATAATTCCTTCTTCATCAAGCACGGGAATATTAGCGCCCGATGCCCAAGTTATTTCAGCTGAAAGCTTGACCCGTCCGCGAACTATAAGCCGGCGCATTAAATCCAAAATTTTATTTTCAAGTGAAAGCAATTCCGGCGGAAGTTTGACTATGAAGTCCTGATATTTATGATTAACTGAAGAGATCTCAAAAAGCACAGTGCCCCACGAAAATTCGTAAGACTTACTGGCAAAGCCCGTCATGCTCAAAAACATTTTTGAAAAATTTTTTCTCCTTAATATAAAAAAATAGAGTCCCCCCTGTGAAAGGGGGGCAATGATTAATTACGAATTATTTTTTTCAAGCTCTTTCATGCTGTCGGTTAATCGTGACATTATAATTTTTCTAGCGTCTTTGCTTGCGTACTCTTCGGGAGAAAATCTCAAAGGCTTCCCAAAAGTCACCGTAATTTTTTTCGGCTTCACGAACGCCGCGCCCGTAGGCATAGCTTCAAACGTTCCATGAATGAAAACCGGAAGTATCGGTGCCTTCTCACGCGCAGCAACCAACGCTACGCCGGCTTCAAGGGGCTGTAGTTTTCCATCAAGACTCCTCCCGCCCTCCGGAAAAATTAAAACGTCGCTGCCTTCTTCGTAAAGCTTCATGAAAGCGCGCAAAGCTCCCGCCGCCGAGGCGTTATCGGCCCGCGACACAGGCATTGCTCCTAGCGCTCTTATACAGCCGCCGAAAATAGGATTAACGAATAATTCTTCCTTGGCAAAATATTTCAGACTTCGCGGGAAAAAGCAGCCGACCACCAACGGATCTAAATTGCTCAAGTGATTGCTTGCGACTATAAATTTTTCATTGGGATTTAATTCTTCGAGCCATCGAACTGAACATCTGTTATAAATTTTGAGTAAGATCTTGAAAAAGTTTTTGACTAAGGCGTAAAAAATTTTGTTCTGTTTCATTCTTTAACAGCTTCTTTCACATGCTGAACTATAAAATTGACTACTTCATCTTCTGTCATTTCAGAAGTATCTAAAAAAATTGCCCCGTCCGGAACACTCAGGGGGGCTGCTTCGCGAGTCGAGTCGTTTAGATCTCGCTGCTTGATTGCGTTTAATATCTCGTCATAATTTGCCTCTTGGCCTTTTGAAATTCTTTCAAGATAGCGGCGCTTCGCTCGTGCCTCGGGGGTTGCCGTCAAAAAAAATTTTGCGACAGCGTCCGGGAAAACTACGCTGCCTTCGTCGCGGCCTTCAGCTATGATTGAACCGTAATTTTTTTGTTCTTTCTGGAGGGTTAAGAGAGCTGCGCGGACTTCCGGCAATGCTGAATAAATCGAAGCAAGGCTATCGACTTCGGGAGTTCTGATCTCGCCGCTTACGTCAAAGCTATTAACAAGAACTGAATTATCACGAAGTTCGATTTTGATTTCTTTGAGGGCCTCGTTCAAAAATTCTTTTTTTTCCGGAGTGATTTCAGACTTAGCCAAGATCAAAGCTATAGCCCTGTAAATTGCTCCGGTGTCGAGATATTTTATTTTTAATTCTTTGGCTGCGCGTTTAGCTACGGAACTTTTCCCGGCCCCTGCAGGCCCGTCTATCGTGACAACGTAAGACAATTTTTAAAGCCCCGCCATGTCGCCCATATCAGCAGCAACACTGCTGGCGAAGTCAATCATTTCAGCAAGCAGCGCTTCAAAATTTGTTATGCCCAGCCGCTCAAGAGGCTCCGGGAACATGTAGCCCTGCAAGCCGTCAGCTCCGAGCCCTATGCCAAGCATTAAGCAAATATTATTAGAAACCGTGACAATATCTAACAAGGGCTGATGTTGTTTTTTATCTTCGGGAAGTTCGTTGGGCTTATGGTGATAGGCAACGGCTACGCGATAAGCTTCTGGCATCTCCCAGCGTTCGACTAAAATTTCTCCGATCATTGCGTGATCAAAGCCAAGAACTTTTAACTCTGCTTCAGTGAAGGGGATGTGCTTTTCTTCTACCATCTTGACTATAATTCCATAGCCGAAGCGTACATAGTCATTGAGAATTACTTTGCCTATGTCATGGAGCAGGCCTCCGACGTAAGCGTCTTCCGTGCTGACCTTGCCCGTGATCTTTGCGAGCTGTCTGGAAGTGTAAGCAACCATTAAAGAATGCCGCCAGAGTTCGCCGCGGTCAAGCGCATAACCTGACAGGCCCTTGTCCATAGCAGAATAGACAGTGGCCGCTAAAATTATATTGCTTACGCTCTTATAGCCAAGCAGAGCAATCGCTTCGGAGATGTTGGAAATATTGCGCGTCATTCCGTAAGCCGCGGAGTTCGCAAGCTTTAAGATTCTCAAAACGAGTCCTTCATCGCGTGAAAGACTCTTTGCTACGTCGGCTGCGTTGCTCTCGGGGTCATTCAGCTTTCTCATTGTTTCCATAACAAACTGAGGGAAAGATTTTATATCTTGCATCTTGCTTATAATTTTTGTCTTAATTAATTCTCTGGACTTCTCATCAATTTCACTCACGGATATTACCTCCTTCTTCAAGGCAATGTCGAATCAAGAATATATCTTTCAGGAATGCTTAAAAATTTTTTTCATTATACATTATACATTGTCAATTATAATTGCTTCAGACCGAGCCGCCTTTGAATATTTTAGAGGACAGCTCTGAAAAAGACAAACGAACATACTCACCGCGCTTTAAATTTTCAAGCTTCATTCCGCCGATCTTGCGCCGGATTAATTGCTTGACGTTAAAGCCGATTTGCTTGGCCATGAGTCTGATCTCGCGCTTCATGCCTTCGACAATTACAATAGAGATCCATTGGTTAAGCGGCTCTTTGTCCATGACTTTCACGCTCAAGGGAACAACCCGCCGCCCTCCTTCCAGTTCAAAGCCTTGCCGCCATCGGGCAAGCTGCTTGAAATTTATAGGGACGTTCAGCAAAGCCTCGTACTCTTTATGAATTTCTTTTGAAGGGTGAAGAACGCTCTGTGTAAAATTTCCGTCGTTGGTCAAGATTAAAAGCCCCTCGCTTTCTTTATCGAGTCTTCCGACAGGATAGAGCCTCCCTTTGTGTTCGGGAATTAAATCAATTATAACCGGGTCATATTTATCGCTTGCAGCACATACATAACCGGCTGGCTTGTTAATCACATAATAAACATGTTCAGAGAATTTTAAAATTTTTTTGTCCAGAGTTACGACATCGTTTTCAGTGTCGACTTGAAAGAACGGAGCTAAAACTATTTTGCCGTTGACCTGGACACGTCCTTCAAGAATAATTATTTCAGACTTGCGGCGCGACGCTACACCGCATGAAGATAAAAAAGCATTAAGCCTCAAAATTTTTTCAACTCCTCAAGAAAAAAAATATAAAAAAATTTTTTCAGGCCTTCAACAAAAAAATTTAAGAATGGAATTTTATAATGGAAAAGTTTTTGAACTGAACGAGATTTGGTGCGGAGGGGGAGAATCGAACTCCCACGGCCATTTAGTTAGCCACAAGATCCTTAGTCTTGCGCGTCTACCAATTCCGCCACCCCCGCATCGAAGGGTTTAAGTTATTGACAGGGAGTAATTATACTCTTGAATTTTTTTGCGTCAAGCCCGTTATGATTAACCCCCCTCGCCAATGCGTGAACAAAACCGAGGGGGCTGTGCTTAAAAATTTTACGGCAACGGGTAATGATCCCAGATAGGAACGCCGATAAAAAATCCTGTCTTAAAATCTTCGCTTCCGTACATAACTGCGAGTTTCATATCTACAAAATTATTCGGGAAGTTCACGGCTAGGCCGACCTCCCAAGGCGCGTAGATTTTTTTCCAGCCCTTGTCCATTGCGTAGCCCCAGCTTGCAAAAACTTCGCCGGCCAGAACTCCCATAGCTGTACGGTGTAAAATTTTTCTTACGGCCAGATTTGTCCATAACATTCGCTCGGCCTCGATTGGTTCTCTAGCGATTGAATATAATTCCTCGGCCGCTCCGAGATAGACGGCATGACTTCGTTTATTAAGATCGCCTTCAGCAAATCCGAAACGGAAATAAGTCCGCCAGATCTTAGAAACTTCAAGAGGCTTGAAGTAATTTATCCTGTAAACAATTTCGTCAAAGTTCGGCCACCAGGCATTGAACTTCCAAGCGTGTCCCTTCGTAGGATCTGAAGGCATATCGAGCGTATCATATTCAGCAGAAAATGTAGGGCCTGAAGATTCCGTGCCGTCCTTGTCCGATATTGGCTCGCCGTCAACATGTTCATAGGCATAGCCAAGCCCCAAGTTGACATCTCCCCATGTGAATAACCTGCTTACACCGACCGCGTATCTGTCCCATTCTCTATTAATGCTTCTTCGTCCAGAAGGCTGCCAGTTTTGGTAAGAGAAATTAAATTGCCAAGCGTCCATAGGCTGCGGGGCTGTCTGATAGGTTACATCTACGCCTAGTTGCTCACCGATTTTAAAAACTCCTGATAAAGAGTCATATTCAGACGCTAGGCCGCGGGCTTCGCCTTTGAGATAAAGCCAGCGGTTGGGGTGAAGGTTTGTCGTGTAGCCGGACAGGCCGATTTTAATTTCGGGTGATTGTCTTACGTCAATTCTAACAAGGACATCGCCGGAGTCCGTCCGGCCAAGCTGATAATCTGCAAGCTCAACACCCGGAGCAGCGCGAAGATTTTCAAGTGAGGCCTCTATATCTTTCTCGTTAATCTTTTTGCCGAGCCATCGCAAGGCGCGTTTTCGTACAATATTTTCCATTTTTGGCGGCAAGCCGTGAACTTCAATATCGCCTACAATGTCGCTTGAATTTATTTTCTCCTTCATTGTAAACAATCCGGGGCCGCGGTCTGAAACTGCTTTGATAATTTCGATTTTTTCTTCGGCTGCAACCCGGCCAAGGGCGATAACTTTTTCGGGGTCAATCGTATCCAGCGTGCCAAGGCCCTCAATGTCAGGCTTTAATAAAACGTCTGCGGCTAAACTTTCTTCGTCCGTTGTTCTTCTCATTAAGATCGTAAGCGTTTGACTGATTACGTCAAGATACGAATTAACTTTATCTGAAAGCGAGCCGGAAATATCTACAGCTACAATCGGAAAGCCCGGGAAGAGTTCACGAGCAGTAAAGACAGGCAAATTAGAAACGACTCCTCCGTCAACTAAAACTTTATCGTCAATGACCCAAGGCTCAAAGACCGGAGGTATAGACATCGAAGCCCGCATAGCCGCGGCTATATTACCGCTCTTCAAGACAACTTTTTCGCCTGTATAAATATCTGTCGCGACGGCGGCGTAAGGTATAGGCAGCTTATAAAAATCTGTTTCGGTAACGTGACGCATTAACTGCGAGAAGTAGACATAAAGCTTATCTCCCGTTAAGAGTCCCTTGGGGCCGCGCTGGCCTTTCTGTTTTTTATAAGTAAGAGCGGGGATTGTATTTGTTTTGGCTCGGCGGTCGTTGCCGGTGAAGACGAACATAGGCCCGGTATTTTCGGATAAGAGGCTGGGGAGGTCTAACTCTTTCAAAATCTTGTGCATCTCTTCAGTAGAGTAACCGCTGGCCCTTAATGCTCCCATTAAAGCGCCCATACTCGTTCCTACTATGCCGATGATCTGTACGCCGTTCTTCTCAAGCGTTTCAATTACGCCCAAGTGAGCAAAGCCTTTAGTACCTCCTCCGGACAAAACCAAAACGACTCCGGCTTCACTCTTCAGCGGAGTGCAAGCCAACACACAGGCAGCAAGCAGAGCGCAAAAAATTTTTTTCATTTAAAAGATCTTACCCTTCTTAAAATCTTGATATAAAAAAATACAAGCCCCTCCTTTGTAAGGGGAGGAGCGTCACGAAAAAGCTAACGGGGTTATCTTGCCTGCCCTGTTGCTAATCAATTTTAAAAGATAATACGAGATACAAATTTCCCGAAGGCTGTAAAGAGAACGGCAATGTAAAGCTCTTCATGCCCGGGCCTTCTTTTAGAATATTATTTATAGCGTCCCCTGTTATGAGCTGCGGCGGAGTCACGTCAACCGTACCCAAGGCACTCTGAACAAGAGCGCGCCCGCCGATCATGTTTGAAAGCTCACCGATTACGCTCATGGAAACATCGTCACCAAGACTGGGCATTATCATTCCGCCTGACATGGTTTTAATAATATTGTCAAAGCCATCTTGATTAAGCATTATATTTACTGTTCCACGTGAGCCGACTCCAACAACGCCTATCAAAGCGGCTGTACAAACGCCCTCTACTTTTATTCCTTGAGATACCTTTGCTTTATTGAGGGTGATATTCAGCCCCACCTCTCGCCCTACTGACAGAACAGCCGACGCAAAACTGTTCACAAGAGCGACAAGTTTATCCATACCGGCCATTTAAATTTAATCCCCTCCTGAAAAAAATTATGAATTTATAAATCGAATTGGGCATTATTATAACTTATTAGCGTTTATAACTCTATAGATTTTTTTCCAGGGCCTTCAAGGCGATTGCCCAAGCGGCTAGGTCATCAAGAATTCTTTTCGGGACTCTAAGGCCTTCGGGAATTAACGCAGCAAAAAATTTCGGCTTATGAATCTTCCAGTAGAGTTGCCGGGCCTCAAGGGTAGTGTTTCGTTCGTCGATTAATTTTATTTCAAGCTCATGAGGCAAAAAATTTTTTATGCAGCTTGAAAAATTTTTGCTGCTTGTGCCGTTGCCAATCGCGACAAATTTTATAAGCTCAAAAAATTTTTCAGGGAGGCTTGAAATTTTTTCGGTCATTAAGCTTGAAAGATCGGAGCTGCTTATCAGGGCCTCAAAAAATTTTTCGCGGGCCTCTTCAAAAAAAATTCCGGAGCAAATTAAATCGCCGTTTAAATTCACGAAAGCGAAGCCCGTTTTGTCACGCCCCGGGTCGAAGGCCAAAATTAATTCTTCATTCATGATTATTTTTTTCTGAAGGTCGACTCCCAACGATCCATAATCCAGAGCCATTGGCCTGGATAATTTTTTATCCAGCCTTCTATGACTTCATTGCAGAGATCCAACGAGGCTTTAAGGTCTTCGCCGAAGGGGCGGCCGTTGGAGTCTGTCCTGTCGCTTATGATTTCTTTCAAAATTATTTTGTGGCGTTCGGGGTGCTTCGAGTCCCGGACGAACTGAGCAGGAACTACAGGGCAATGAAATTTTTGATAGAGCTTGACGACTCCGTCGCGGGTGCTTGCGGGTATCCCAAGAAAATTTGTCGCGACTCCTTCGGAACGGGCATCAAGGTCTTGCATTATTACAAGCGTCTCCCCGGCCTTTAAGGCCCGAAAAATTTTTTTTAGATCGCCGCCTTTGTTGCTTATTAATTTCATGCCTATGACTTGCGTCCTGATATTAAAAATTATTTCGTTGGCTCCGCCCTGATTTCTTTGAGGCGTATAGATAACGTCCAAGGGAAAGCCGTCTTTAATCGCCCTCATAGCCGCAAGCTCCCAATTAGCCATGTGAGATGTCATTAAGATTACGCCTCTTCCCCGTGAGATTGCCTCGCGCAAAATTTTTTTGCTGTCCTCGTCGAATGACATATAACGGTCAAGATTCTTTTTCATGTTCGGGAAGCGTATGAATTCGATTATCGACATGCCCATGTTAGAGAAAGACTCTTTGATAATTTTTCGCGCACTCGTTATCCCGACTCCGAGAGCCGTAACGCAGCGCGCCTCACATCTATCAGTCTTCTTCCAGAGAATCAATCTTGCAAGACGGCCAAGCCCCCTCCCGAAGGCCAAGGCTACCCGGTGAGGCATGAGCCGCAAAATTTTTATAAAGAGATTGAGAAAGAAATTTAAAATTTTAGAGCGCTCCTTTCATAAAATTTCTGTCTTTGTAATGTAAAATATACTTAAAAATTTTTCAAATGAATTTTCAAATGAAGGGGAGGGATTTTCACTGGGAATTTTTAAATGCAAGCTTTGCGGCAAAGTCTACGGCACAAATTTTCAATCGGCCAAGCCCGGACTCTGCAAAGAATGTTTCATGAAGCTTGAGGACGTTTACTCAAAGTCGCCCGTTCATGATTACATTCGCGACCATGGACTCGACCCCGGCTTCGATTATGAAGAACTTGCCCAAGAAATCAAAATGAATCCCCGAACTTTGAAAATTTTAATCGACCTTGGCTTTCTTGACAGAGATATTCAAGTCTACAGTACAAGCTCAAGGCTTCAGCGAAAAGATCTGGCCCGACAATTTCAAAACGAGATCGAAAAGATCTGCAATGAGAATCAAAAATTCCCTCCGGCTTCTCTTGACGATAACAGACGCTCAAGACCCTTTACAAGTTACGGCGGAGGACTCTACGGCCGAAGAAAAAGAAGGGTCTAAAAAATTTTTATCTTAAATTTTATTTTAAAAAGGAAGTGATTCATTATGCCGCTCGTGAAGTGCAGGCTATGCGGAAATTTATATAACTCTAACGGCGGAGGCATTCGCGTCTGTAAGAACTGCATGAGGCGAATCGACAGCCTCTACGGTCATGTACATGAGTATATGCGCGACCACGAAGACGATGACTTTGATATTTATACTCTTGCCGACGCTTTGAATATAAGTACTGCTGATGTTCAAGTCATGGTTGACTTGGGATATATCGAACGGGATCTCCAGACCTACGGCAAAGACAAGAAAGGCGCGAAAGAAAAATTAGCACAAGAGTTAAACAACGAGCTTGATAAAATGCGCCGCAACGTCACGACCTACGGCGGAGTTATCTACGGGAGGGAGCGCGAAAAGAATGAAGCTAGGCAATATGTTTATGACAGTCAAAAGACTTTCAGGAAATAAAATATCATGCCGTTAGAATTTTTTATTCTTGCTGGAATTTGGGGGGCCTGTATGGGCTCCTTTCTTAATGCTGTAGCTCATAGGAGAGTCCGGGATCGTCCGTGGTGGGGGAAGGAAAGGTCGGCTTGTGAGTCTTGCGGGCATGTTTTAGGCGTTAGGGATTTGTTCCCGTTGATTTCGTGGCTGATCTTGAAGGGGCGCTGTAGATATTGCGGCGCGAAAATTTCTGTAAGATATTTTTTAGTTGAACTGCTTTGCGCGTCAATGGGAGTAATAATTTTTTGGCGCTGGAAATTTTCTTGGGCTTGTCTTCTTTCGGCCGTAGGGGCTTGTGCTATAGTCTTGAGTTCTTTAACGGACTTTGAGTCAATGGACGTATTCGACGAGTTTGTAATTTTTCCGGGCCTTCTTGGCTTAATAATAAGAATTGCCGGAGGCTGGCCGGCTGTGCTTGAAGGGCTTGAAGGCGCGGCGATTGGCTGGGGAATTTTTGCGCTGATAATTTTCCTGTCGCGCGGCGGAATGGGTTGGGGTGATGCTGTCTTTATGGGAGGCATGGGAGCGATCCTTGGCCTGAAATTTATTTTGCTAGGGCTTTACGTTGGAATTATGATCGGGGGCTTTTGGGGAATTGCTATGCTCTTGACGGGCAAAGCGAAATGGGGCCGGCATGATTCGATCCCGCTAGTGCCGTTCTTAGGGGCTGGGTGCTTCGTGGCTATGATATACGGCCCGGAAATTTTTCAGTACCTTGAGAAAAAAATTTATATTTCTTTTCAAGTCTGGCCGTTTTGAAATAATAAATAAAAATAAAAAATGAAGGGTTGAAGAGGGAATGATAAAAAAGATTTTGTTGGGAATTTTTTGCGTGATTAAATTTATTTTCCGTTGGACGATCAGAAAGCCTTTAGGCTATCTGCGCCGCAGGGCACGATTGAATTTTAAAACGAAGGGGCCGCACGTCTTTCATGACCGAAAACAAAATAAAAGCTCACTCATAATGATTCTTTCCGGCTATAAGCCATTATTATGGGACAAAATTTTTGAACGAATAGAAAAATTTGCGCCCCTTACTTCAGATATTTGTATCGTGTCTTCAGGGAAGTATGAAAAATTTTTGGCGGATACTGCAGAAAAAAATAACTGGTCTTATCTTTCGACTAAAAGAAATTGCGTAAGTCTTGCTCAGAATATGGCTATCACCCTTCACCCTAAGGCTGAATTTATTTACAAGCTTGACGAAGATATTTTCGTTACGCAAAACAGTTTTGAAATTCTCATGGATACGTATAAAAAAGTTATCGAAGACGGACTATATGAGCCTGCTTTTATTGCTCCGCTGATACCTGTAAATGCCTATGGACATGTGAGAGTTTTAGAGCGGCTTGGCCTTGTCAACGAATACGAAAAAAGATTCGAGCGAATAAAATATCAAAGCGGCCGGGATCATATGATCGAAGGCAATCCTGAAACAGCAAAATTTTTTTGGGGTGAAGGCGGCATAGTGCCTTCAATAGATTCGATAGCTGAAGAATTTAACAAGGGTAATATAAAATACAAAGCCTGCCCGATAAGATTCAGCATAGGCTTTATATTATTTTCGCGCCGTCTCTGGCTTGATATGGGAATGTGGCAAGTTCCTCGTTCGGGATCTGGAATGGGAGGGGACGAAGTTCAGATATGTAATCTCGCAATGAGCATCTCACGGGCTATTATAGTTGCAGAAAACGCCGTAGCGGGTCATTTGTCTTTTGGCCCACAGAATGAAGCTATGCAAGAGTATTTTATAGCGCATCCGGAAAAATTTTCGCTTGCTTGTGAATAGTCTGGCCGTTTTGAAATTTTGACAGACCAAAAAATTTTTAAAAGTGTTATAATATGTTAAACAGTCCTCGGTGGAGTCCGGGGACTGTATTTTTTATCAGCTACTTTATCAGCTACAAAAAGTTTTAAATTCTTCAGCGCCTTTCAAATTTTTCAAAGCCCTTTCCCAAAATAAAAATTAAAAAAATCTATCGCTCCCTCCAGAAACTTCCCTGCCAAAAAATTTTACGGGATAGTTTGAGCGTACGATGACTCCCCGTAAATTTTCGCTGGCAAAAATTTCG
>JAFSSV010000047.1 GCA_017450825.1 Synergistaceae bacterium | reverse complement strand
TCGGTAGCAAACTCCCAGCCGTCGCCGGAGCTTGCCGGGGTTTCGCTGTTATCGAGGCCCGTGCTTAATTCAATAATGTGAGTCCGTTCTTTCGTTACGGTTTGAGTTTCAGTTATGGGCGTTGATACTGTTACAGTTTGAGTCGTATACTGAGTCATAGTCATGATGTTGCTTTTCTGTACCTGAGCCCGTCCGCCTTCCGCTACAATTTGAATTTTATAATTTCCTTCTGCGCTGACCTTTTGGCCGAAGTTATCAACGTATGTTAATCCGCCGTTGATTTTTGCCTTCAGCTTTAAGTCATAACTTGACCACAAAGCCCCCGAACTTCCGTTCAGGAGTCTTTTCTTATTAAATTGAGTCGTGTCGGCTATGCGGTCGATCTGTTCTTGAAGCTTGTCGATCTCAAGCTGTAAATATTGCCGGTCGTTGGAGGTTAAAGAATCGTTCGCGGCCTGTACTGCTAACTCGCGCATTCTTTGAAGCATTGAATTAGTTTCGCCGAGTGCCCCTTCAGCAGTCTGCAAAAGTGACACGCCGTCTTGAGTATTTCTTCTAGCCGTATCAAGCCCGGAAATCTGTGAGCGCATTTTCTCACTTATAGCGAAGCCGGCCGCGTCATCTGAAGCTTGATTTATTGTCAAGCCCGTTGAGAGTCTTTGAATGGATTTTTGAAGCGAAGTGTTAGTATTATTAAGCGAAGCATACGCATCGAGAGCAGGAAGATTATTAGCTATTCTCATAATGCCTTAACCTTCCTTTGTTGAACAAGGGAAAAGGTGATAAAAAAAGTTGGAGAAATTATTAACCAACAAAAACAATCAGTTAATAATACCCGTACCCCCCCCAGTTTACAGAAGCTCTTTTCATTGTAAATACTCCCTTAGATTGAAAATTATTATTTATTATTATGTTTATCGGCCAGCTAGGAAATTATTTTAGCTTTGCATTATCAAAACTTCTTCAAGCGAAGTCGAACCGGAAAGCGCGGCATTGATTCCCGAACGAGCCAGAGTCTTCATGCCTTTCTTGATTGCGGCGGAACGTAATTCGATACTGCTTGGGCTTTTTAAAATTAAGTCGCGCAGTTCTTCATTAACCACCATGATTTCAAAAATTCCCCGGCGGCCTTTATAACCGTTGCGGCATTTTGGACAGCCTACGGGTTTATAAGCATGAGAGCCAACGGGGATATTTATTTTTTCACAAGTCTTTGAATCAATTTCGTATTCTTCTTTGCAGTGAGGACATAAACACCTAACGAGCCTTTGAGCTATCACTCCAACAAGCGAAGCCGCAAGCAGAAAAGGCTGTGTCCCTATGTCTATCATGCGGGCGACAGCTCCGGGCGCGTCATTAGTATGAAGAGTAGACAAAACCAAATGCCCCGTCAAGGCCGCCCGTATTGCTATCTGTGCCGTGTCTGTGTCACGAATTTCTCCTATCATAATTTTGTCCGGATCCTGCCGCAAAATCGAACGAAGAATCGAACCAAAAGTTAAGCCGATTTTCTCATTCACGTTTACTTGATTTATTCCGGGAATATAAAATTCTACAGGGTCTTCAACAGTAACGATATTTATATCGGGCTTGCTGATTTGTGAGAGCATTGAGTAAAGTGTCGTAGACTTCCCCGAACCCGTCGGCCCGGTCGCAAGCACTATCCCCCAAGGAAGAGCGCAAAAATTTTTTATTATCTCCAAGTCTCCGCCATCAAGGCCAAGCTCATTGAGCTGTGAAAAAGCCTGCTCACGGTCGAGAATTCTTATGACGATTTTTTCTCCGGTTATCGTTGGCAATGACGAGACGCGCAAGTCAACATTCTTTTGATTTATGATTGTCAATATTCTTCCGTCTTGAGGGATTCGGCGCTCTGAAATATCCATGCTGGCCATAATTTTTATTCGTGATACTAAAGCCTGATGAAGATCGACAGGGTATTCAAAATGAGTGTACATGAATCCGTCAACCCTAAATCTTATCCGGCACATAGTTTCGTAAGCTTCGATGTGAATATCTGAAGCTCCTTCAGTGACGGCTTGACTGATTGTGTTATTAACGAGTTCGATTATAGGAGCGTCAGTTGATTCAAGTTTGCTTGTAGTTAAGGAAAGAGTCGTGTAAGTATTAGCGCTGCTCTTAGGGGTGTCGCCCAAAGCTTGTTCAAGATTGATTGCTATGTCATAAATCCTGCTTAAATTTCTTTCTATGTCATCAAGGCCGGAGGCGGCGATTTTTATTTTATGCCCTGTAATTTTTTTTATCTCGTCCTGAAAAATTATATTAACCGGATCGGCCATAGTGACTAGCAGCGTATCATGATCTTCAAACTTAAGCGGAATAGCTTTAAAACTTTCGGCAATCTTTCTCGGCAATAACTTAACGGCGCTTGATTGAACTTGATATTCATCGAGGCTGATAAATTGAATTCCAAGCTGCACGGCCAAAACTTTGGCAACCTGTTCAGGAGTTATAGCTCCGATTGACACGAGAAGCTCTCCGATTCTTTGAAGAGAATTTTTTTGAAGGGCCAAAGCCTTTTCAAGTTGTTCAGGTGAGATTAAATGATTTTCTAAAAGTATCTGGCCAAATTTTTTTCGTTCGGGAAAAATAAAAGTTTCACTCATGATTTTTTATTATACACGCGGCCTTGAAAGCGCCCCCTGTTAAGGGGGAGAGGGCCACGAAGTGGCGAGGGGGTTATTTTACAAAAAAGGGAGAGGGCCAAAGCCGTCCCTGTAAGGGAAGGGGGACCGCTTGCGGTGGAAGGGGTCTTTAAAGAGGGCCAGCTTGCTGGCGAGGGGATTCTTAACCACAACCCCCTCCGGCCCTTCAGGCCACCTCCCCAAGGGGAGGCTTATTTGCTGGCGAGGGGGTTATTTCCCAAGGGGTAGGCAAGGGGGTAATAGGATATAATTTCTTTTGACTTTTAAATTCTGAAACGGAGTGATATTTCAATGAGCATAATAAACGCGCCCCGAGGAACTCGTGACATTTTGCCTGGAGAGTCTTGGAAATGGTCTTATATAATTCGTACAGCGTCGGAGGCTATGAACGATTTTGGATTCAGTGAAATCCACTTGCCAATATTTGAACATACGGAATTATTTTCCCGCGGCGTTGGCGAAACTACAGACATAGTTGAAAAAGAAATGTATACATTCAACGATCAGGGAGGCCGCAGCATAACCCTAAGGCCCGAAGCTACAGCTGGAGTAATGCGCGCGGCAATCGAAAATAATTTATGCGTTCAGGGCGCAAGCGCTAAGCTCTGGAACTGGGGGCCAATGTTCCGGCACGAACGGCCACAGAAAGGACGCTATCGACAGTTCTATCAGATTGACGCGGAGTGCCTCGGCATTCCTAACGCGGCTGCTGATGTCGAAGTAATAGCGCTGTCAATAGAAATTTTTAGAAGGCTTGGCCTTAAAAATCTTGAGGTCGTTATAAATTCCGTGGGCTGTGAAAAATGCCGCCCGATTTACCGCGAGAAACTTTTAAAATATTTTGAAGCTCATAAAAATAATTTATGCGAAACATGCCTGAACCGACTCGAAAGAAATCCTTTAAGAATTCTTGACTGTAAAAAAGAAGCTTGCGGCCTTATTGCTGAGGGAGCGCCGGACATTTACGACTCTTTATGCGACGAATGCCGCGAACATTTCGCCGAAGTTCGAGCGGGGCTTGAACGCTTAGGCTTTGCTTATAAGCTTAATAAAAGACTCGTTCGGGGACTGGACTATTACACTAAGACGGCTTATGAAATTTTATCCGGAGATCTTGGCGCTCAAAACGCCGTAGCAGGCGGAGGGCGTTACGATAATTTATCAAGCGCTATAGGCGGCGGAAAAATTCCCGGCGTTGGTTTTGCCTGCGGGCTGGATAGAATAATGCTCGTAATGGAAGAACAAGGCTGTTCTTTTGGAAAGGCTCCCGAAGTTTTAGTGTATTCAGTTACACTTGACGACTCGTCGCGTCCGGCCGTTCAGATTTTGACTCATGAGCTTAGAAAAAATAATATTGCCGCGGCCTGTGATACTTCCGGCCGGAGCTTCAAGGCTCAAATGAAATCCGCCTCGGCTTGCAAATTTGCCTGTATAATCGGCCCGGATGAGCTTGCAGGGAATTCAGCGTCAATAAAAAATCTTCAGGACGGCTCACAAGTTCTCGTAGCTTTAAAAGATATTCCGGATTATATAAAAAATTTGTCACGCATATGTCACGCGTGACAGGAGCGTGACAAAAAAATATACTAAGCACACTTAAAAAACTATAACCCAATGGTGAACACAAGCGGCCACCATTGGGAATAACCCCCTCGCCAGCAAGCTGATTTTTTTTGAAGGCAACCCCCCTGTCAGCAAGCTGACATCC
>JAFSSV010000046.1 GCA_017450825.1 Synergistaceae bacterium | reverse complement strand
GTGAACCGGAGGGGGTTGTGATTAAAAGTAAGGGGAGGTGCCCCAAAGGGCCGGAGGGGTTGTGATTAAGAATCCCCTCGCCGCAAGCGGCCTTCTTTAAAGACCCCCACCACCGCAAGCGGTTCCCCTCCCCCGAGGGAGGCTAAGATTCCCGCTACATAAAGCCTCCCCTTGGGGAGGTGGTGAACGAAGTGAACCGGAGGGGGTTGTGGTTAAAAGTAAGGGGAGGTGCCCCAAAGGGCCAGAGGGGGTTGTGATAAAGAATCCCCCCGCCGAACCCTTCCACCTTCAAAAAATATCTTTGTTATAATCATGCCAAAAATTTTTTTAAATCGGAGAAGTTTTCACAATGACAATCCCGGAAAATATTTTCAGAGAATACGACATACGCGGCGAAGCTGACAAAGAATTAAATGACGAAGTTATTAATTTAATCGGCAAGGCTTACGGCTCTTGGCTGATACGTTCGGAAGTTAATACGCCCGTCACAGTCGGAGGCGATGCGAGACTCTCAACGCCCCGAATTAAATCAGCGCTTATAAACGGAATCTTATCGGCTGGACTCGATGTTATTGATATTGGACTCGTTACTACTCCCATGCTGTACTGGAGCTTGATAAATTTTAATCTCCAAGGCGGCGCAATGATAACAGGCTCGCATAATCCTTCCAACATGAACGGCCTGAAGTTATGCTTCGGACACGGCACACTCTGGGGACAAGATATTCAAAACATTAAAGCAATCGCCGAAGGAAAAAATTTTGAGCAAGGCTCCGGAAATTTATCAAGCTCAAATATTAACGAAGCTTATTTAAAAATGCTTGTGTCAAAATTCGATCTCCCCTTCAGCAAAAAATTTAAAGTCGTCTGCGATTCAGGCAACGGAGCAGCAGGCCCGACAGCTAAAAAATTTTTTGAAATGCTGGGCTGTGAATGTATTTCACTTTATGACGAACCGGACGGACATTTCCCTAACCATCATCCAGACCCTCAAAAACGCGAAAACCTTCAAGACTTGATTAAACGAGTCAAAGCTGAAGGCGCTGATGTCGGCTTCGCGTTTGACGGCGACGCTGACAGGGTTGGAGTCGTTGACGATAAAGGTGAAGTGATTTTCGGCGACAGACTTATGACTCTCTACTGGAAAGAAATTTTAGAGACTCATAAGGGCGCTGATGTTTTAGTAGAGCCTAAGTGTAGCTTAGTCCTTCCCGAACTCGCAGAAAAATTCGGAGGCAAGGTCTTATACTGGAAGTCCGGACATTCTTTAATCAAGGCCAAAATGCGTGAGCTTGGAGCGCTCTTCGCCGGAGAATATTCCGGACATATGTTCTTCGCTGATGAATTCTTCGGTCATGACGATGCGTTTTATGCGGCCGCAAGATTATTAAGGATCCTGTCAAAGTCACAAGACTCTCTTTCTCGTTTAATGCGCGGAATTCCCGTCTACCCTTCAACAGAAGAAATCAGAATCCCTTGTCCTGATTCAGAAAAATTTAATCTCACTGAAAGAATTAAGGAAAAGCTGACAAATAAAAATTACAAGTGCAGCTTTATTGACGGCGTGAGAATTTTATATCCCGACGGCTGGGGATTAATCCGGGCTTCCAATACTCAGCCCGTTATGGTCGTGAGATGTGAAGGCAAAACTCAAGAGGCCCTAGAAAGAATCATGAGCGAAGTAAAAAATATTTTGCTCGAAGAAGGTTTGCCGGACTTTCAATGGACGTTCTAAAAAAAATGATTAACTGTGTTCCTCAATACCGCGTGATAATTTTTCCGGAAAGCGGAACGCCCTTGCCCGTCAAAGAAAATCATACGGAACTTGAAATAGGCTTCGGCAACGGAGAATTCACGGTGCAATATGCAAAGGCTCACCCGGAAATTTTATTGTACGGAATAGAAATTTCTCAAGCTTGTGTCTTACGCTGTGCCCGCCGCGCCGCAGGACTCGATAATCTCAAAATCATTAACACCGACGCAAGGCACATGCTCCCGGAATTATTTGAAGATCAATCGCTGAATAAAATTGTTATGCAGTTCCCTTGCCCTTGGCCCGGCAATGCTCACGCTCATAGACGAGTTACGGCAAAAGATTTTTCCGACAGGCTCGCGGCCGTCTTGAAAGTTCAGGGAGTCTTTGAAATGCTCACGGATGATAAAGATTACGCCAACGAAGTCTGGAAGGTCTTAGGAAGTCACGAGGCTCTTAACCCCGAAGATTTTATAATCAATCCGGCGCGCAGCATTACAACAAAGTACGAACGGAAATGGCTTGAACAAGGCAAGGAAATTTTCAAGCTGACTTTCAGAAAAATAAAATCTTTCACTGTCTTACGGAGAACATCTCAAGAAATGCACATAAAAATTAAAAAGCAAATTACAGAAGAAAACGTAGCAGCCTTGAAAAATTTTTCGGGCAAAGATACGGAGAAAAAATCTTTCTGGAAGTTCGGGAGATTTTTTATCGAAGGCAATAACAACGAGAAAAATATTTTTTTACTCGAAGCCTTAACAAGTGACGACGAGTTTGAACAAAAATTTTTTATTCACATTGCGCCGCGCGACGAAGGATTTTTAATAAGGCCGGATAAAAATTCCAACGTCTTTTTGACTCCGGCGGTTCGTTCAGCTTTGAATGATGCCGCTGAAAAATTATAAAAAATCATGAAAGACGTAAGGCCGACTTCTGGAAGGGTATTGCTTGCGCTGTTTAATATTCTCGGGGATATTAACGGCGCAAAATTTTTGGACTTGTTCGCCGGGACTGGACACGTAGGACTCGCTGCTTTGGAACGAGGCGCGGAGTCCTGTGTCTTCGTTGAAAGCGTCAAGCAGCGGGCCGAAGAAATAAAAAATAAAATTCCGGATAATTCGCTCGTGCTGTCGCTGGAAGTTCGGCGGGCGATTGCGTGGCTGGTAAAGCGCGAAAAAAAATTCAATATAATTTTTGCAGACCCTCCGTATAATTCCGGCTGGTGTGATTCTCTTCCGGCCCTCCAAAATCTCAATAAACTTTTTGAAAACGACGAGGCAATCTTTATAATCGAACATTCGACTCGCGAACCTCTTACGCTGAAAAATAATCCGCATGACTTTAAAATTTTTTCACAGCGTGAGTACGGCGAAACGTGCTTGAGCTTTTTAAAAAAATAAAATTTAAAATTTGAAGGGAGATTTTTTCTTGCAGGACTCTTCAACGAATTCAGTATCTATTTATCGTCAAGTCTTTTCTAATATAATTCCGGCGATTGTGATTCAGCTTATGGTTTTAATTTATAATCTGGCTGATACTTTTTTTATCTCACAGACTCACGATCCTGTTTTAGTAGCGGCTGTGTCTTTATCGACACCGATTTTCATGATGCTTATAACAATGGGCGTAATTTTTTTGACCGGAGCTATGAGCTGTATATCACGAGCGCTCGGAGCCGGGCAAAAAGAACGCGCGAATAATATAGCTTCGTTCTGTATCTGGACAGCTATAGGCGTGGGCGTTTTAATAAGTATTTTATTCTCGCTCTTTATTGGGAGAATTTTGGGGGCAATAGGCGCGAGCATTTATACTTTTGTTCCGGCTTACGGCTATCTTTCAATCGTAATGGCCGGAGCGCCTTTTATTTTGTTCATGATGGCGAGTTCGGGAATTTTGCGCGCCGAAAATCATACGAAGCAAGCTATGTACGGTCAGATATTCGGCAATGTCTTAAATATAATTCTTGATCCGATTATGATTTTATATTTAGGCTGGGGAATAACGGGCGCGGCGATTGCTACGGTCTTAGGAACTGTGACGGGAGCTGCATATTACATCGGATATTTTTTAGCCGGACAATCAAGCCTGAAAATTCATATAAAAAATTTCAAAGCCTCGGACGGAATAGCTTTCAGTGTCTTCTCAATAGGAATCCCGGCGAGCCTTGATCCGTGCCTCATGAGTCTTTCTCAAATGGTAATGAACTCTTTAATGTCTGCTTATGGAGATATGGCCGTCGCCGCCGCGGGAGTCATGATGAGAATAAATCAAATCACAACGTTAATAGCTATGGGAGTCGGCCAAGGTGTTCAGCCTTTGCTTGGCTTCAATATAGGAGCTAAAGACTGGAAGAGATACAGGGGCATTTTAAAATTTGCGATTCAGTTTGCGTTCGGGATAAGCTTTTTGTTAGTTGCGGCCTGCTATATTTTTAGAGAACCAATAGTGAGAGTCTTTTTAATTGACCCGGAGGCTTTTAAGTATGCTGTCGAGTTCGTAGAGATCAAATTAACCAGCAGTGTTTTCTTCGCGATATTTTTTATTTTCGTCAATGCTCTTCAGGCTATGGGGGCGGCAAGAGCGTCACTGATTATAAGCGTGTGCCGTCAATGTGTGCTGTATGTTCCGATGCTTTTCATAATGAATTACTTCATGAAAGAGTACGGGCTTATATGGGCTTTACCTATAGCTGAACTTTTGTCGCTAGTTCAAAGCTATTTAACCTACGGCAAAATAATTTTTAATCCTAAAATCTTTGTCGAAAAAATGAAAATATAATTTGAAGGGAGATTATTTTTTGCGGGCTTCTTCTTCTCTTAAAAATAAAAATCAAAAATCTATTCGTCGTCAAGTTTTTTCTAATATTATTCCGGCGATTATAGTCGAGCTTATGATCTTGATCTATAACTTGGCCGATACGTTTTTCATTTCACAGACTCATGATCCGCTTTTAGTTGCGGCTGTGTCTTTATCGTCGCCTGTCTTCATGATGTTAATAACCGTTGGAATAATTTTCATGGGCGGAGCGATGAGCTGCATATCGCGTTCGCTTGGAGCTGAACAGGAAGAACGCGCAAATAATATTGCATCGTTTTGTATCTGGACGGGAATATTCACGGGAATTTTTATGAGTGTTTTGTTCTCGTTCTTTGTTGAAAAAATTTTGATAGCTATAGGCGCAAGCACTTATACTTTTGACTCGGCTTACAGTTATCTTTCAATAGTAATGGCCGGAGCGCCTTTCATTTTGTTCAGCATGGCAAGCTCTGGAATAATGCGCGCAGAAAATCACGCCCGGCAAGCTATGAACGGTCAAATAATCGGCAACGTTTTAAATATAATTCTTGATCCGATTATGATTTTATATTTTGACTGGGGAATAACGGGCGCGGCGGTTGCTACGGTCTTAGGAACTTTCACCGGTGCGGCGTATTATCTTGGATATTTTTTAACTGGCAAGTCCAGCTTGAAGATTCACATAAAAAATTTTAAAGCCTCGTGCGGAATAGCTTTGAGTGTCTTCGCGATAGGAATCCCGGCGTGTCTTGATCCTTTCCTTATGAGTATCTCTCAAATGATAATGAATTCTTTAATGTCTGCTTATGGAGATATGGCCGTTGCGGCGGTGGGAGTGGCAACGCGTGTAGAACAGATTGCAATCTTAATTGCATTAGGCATAGGCCAAGGGGTTCAGCCTTTGTTGGGCTTCAGTGTAGGGGCTAAAGACTGGGAGAGATACAACGGAATTTTAAAGTTTTCTCTTCAGCTTGCGACTGTAATAAGTCTTTTAATGGTTGCGGCCTGTTATATTTTCAGCGGGCCTATAGTTCGAGTCTTTTTAACGAACCCGGAGGCGTTTGGCTATGCGGTGGACTTTTTACGAATTAAATTATCCAGCAGCGTTTTATTTGCGATATTTTTTATTTTTGTAAACGCTCTTCAAGCTATGGGAGCGGCGAGGGCTTCGTTTATTATAAGCGTGTGCCGTCAATGTGTGCTGTATATTCCGGCGCTGTTCGTAATGAATTACTTTATGAAAGAGTACGGGCTTGTATGGGCTTTGCCTATCGCCGAACTTTTATCGCTCATTCAAAGCTATTTAACTTACGGCAAAATAATTTTCAGTCCTAAGATCTTTGTAGATTCAAAAATAATTTAGAAGGGGGAGCAAAATTCTTATGAAAATCAGAGCAGTCTACCCGGGATCTTTTGATCCTATTACGAACGGTCATATTTATATCGCTGAACGTGCCGCGGCTATCTTCGACGAAGTTATAGTGAGCGTATTAATCAACGAACGAAAGAACGCGGCCTTCAGCGTCAACGAACGCTGCGAAATGGCAAGGGAGACTCTCTCTCACGTAAAAAATATTAAAGTCGACAGCTTCAACGGCTTGTTAGCTGACTACGTAAGACAGCAAGAGGCCAGCGTGATAATCCGCGGCCTTCGAGCAATGTCCGATTTTGAATACGAATTTCAAATGGCCCTGATGAATCGCAAGCTCGCCCCGGAAGTCGAAACTTTTTTTATCGTGACCGATCCTAGATATTCTTACGTGTCCAGTTCAAGCGTAAGGGAAATTTTTCATTTCGGAGGAACTGTTCAGGACTTTGTGCCGGAGGTAGTCTTCAATAAGCTGAGAGAGTTATATACTAAGCACACTTAAAAAACTATAAGTGGCCTTCTTTAAAGCCCCACCGCCTCTGCAAAAACAGTTCCACTCCCACGTGGGAGGCTAAGATTCCTGCTACACAAAGCTGGCGTAGTTCACGCGTAAACTAATGATATAATCAGCAGCAAGAATAAAAATTCTATCAGGAGGTCTTAACGCAATGCGGAGATACGATTTTTCGTTTCTTGCTGCTCTTCTCCTGTTCGCAGTCTTAGCTAGCGGCTGCGGTGGAGGAAGCAACAGTAATTTTAACTCTGATACCGGTACCCCCCTCCCAACACAACAACAAGAACAAACTACAACACCTAATACTCCCAACACTATAAGCGCTGACTCTTACGCTCCTTATCCCTTCACTCAAGAACAATTAATTTATCTTGCTCAAACTGCTGTGCCTAGAGCTTCTTTTGATGTTTCATTGCTTTCAGATGACGAAGAAGAAGCAACAGCAGCTGCTACAGCATCATATTATTCGCAAAGCGTTTATACAGCGGCCGACACCGGCATAGTAGAAGGTGTAACGGAAGATGAAAATCTCACTGACGCTCAAAAATCTTCACGCGCTAAAAAAATCGTCAACGCTTTTTGGCGAAACGCTGTGAAGCTGGCAGTGTTCCCTGATTCGATTGACGTTCCATATAAGGACGGCAGGACAGTAAAACTGAGCCAGATAACAACTTCACACCCCGGCATTGGGAAAAACGCTGTTCAGAACAGATACGTTTATGTTTTCACGAACGGGCGCGTTACAAAACCAACGCTTGAAACATTTCCTTATACTCAAATCAACGGCGGCTGTCAGCATGAAATTATGGGAACGGACTGCGTGGGCTTTGTCTATCATGCTATGTACGCGGCGACAAAAGACTATAACGTAAGATGTCCCGATCAAGGTAACAAGATAGTCGTAACCAAAGGCACACGCGCTCGGTTAGGGCCGGAAAGAAATAGAATAGCCAATCCGGATAACTGGAAAATTATGTGGCTTTTCCCGAACGCTAAACTTGTTGCGGTGACAGGAGATCCCAAGCCCGGCGATATTCTTGTATGGAGCGGGCATGTAGGCGTAGCGGTAAGAATTAATTACGAAACAATCGGAGTCGCTCACAGCTACGGCATGGGGCCTTACACTTGCGATCAATATTACAACAACGCCTCGCAGGATATTGAGTGGGTTGGTTATCCTTCGGAATATAAGACGGTTGACGGCTTTATTGTTCATACTTATGAGCATATTAAAAACGGTCAAGGCTTAGGAACGGAAACTTACCGCCTTCGTCTTGAAGAAACGACTCCCTACGGTGAATATGACGATGACGAGCTTGTCGTGAAATTGTCCGGAAAGTGGAAGCCCGTTAGCGCCAGCATGAGGGACGATTATTACAGCGCTTATGGTTCGCTTGAAGACTCAATAATGTATAAGCTCGCAAAATATAATCCCTATAACGAGGACTCAAGTTCTTCTTCGCTTGTTATTAACGTGTCTGCAAGTAAGCAAATTCCCGATAACGGTTATCAGACTCTAGCGCCTGAATATCTTATCTCGAATGACGGTCTTATTGCTTTGGCTTCTACGCCGCTTGGTCATGGTACGATGTCCCCGGGACAGTTTTTGACTTACGTATATAATATTTCAACAAATTCGGGCGGAGCGTTCCATAGATCAAATGATATATTAGTCAGACAACAATCTTCCCCTTCAGATTACTATGGCGCTTTTACAGAAGATACAAAAATAATCTTCCCTAGTGATTCAAGCATGGTTATTTCATCTCTGAATCGTCTATATGAAGGAGGCAGAGTTTACGAGTCAACTGACTTAACCGTTCAGCTTGAACGCGTACTCGGAAGAGTCGTTCCAGAGTCTGATGACTGGATTGAAAAACTTTCGGGTGATTGGGAACCTGTAGATTTCAGCGCATTACACATTGGAGATGATTATCAATATCAATTTTCATTTATACCTTATGACGCAAACGACCCGGATAATTCATCATCACCAAAAATAACACTAATACCCGAGAGGTGGGCACTTTACTATTATGTAGAGTGTTATGGACAGTTGTGCGCGGGGTTTGAGTCCGGAGATACAACAGTAAAACGTTATAACTCTGACTTCGGCGCTGATTTAACGGGATTAATGTTATTTGAAGTGTCGGGAGATATGCTAGTTCGCAATGACCCCATATCAGGCTCAGGCATTGAGAATGATAAAAGAATAATCGCATTTCCCACAAAGGACACAATTACGATAGATGTTGAGTACGATGATTCTGATACGAGGCATGTCGAAGAACATATCGAACTCAAACGCATAAAATAACAAAACGCCTCCCCCAAGATTAATTTCAAAGGGGAGGCAAATTTTTTTATGCTGTCTTTCTTTTAATCATGCCGCCGTCATGAATCTGTCGCAAAATCTCTACGGCAACTTCTAACGCCAGCTTACCGGCCTGTCCTCCTACTACAGGGGGACGCTTTTCTTTCACACAGCGAACAAAATCAGCAAGCTCTAATTTCAGAGGCTCGCTCTTAGGGAAGACAGGAGTCTCGCGAATCTCTACCTGTCCTTCGGGATTGTTTACAGTCCTTGAAATTTGTACGGTCTGAAGTTCGTAGTTTATAGTAATCTGTCGTTCACGCTCTACTATTTCAAGCTGGCGGCATTTCTTTTCGGCACAGCGGCTCACAAGTATATGAGCAAGCACTCCATTTTCAAAAGTTATTTGAGCGTCGGCTATGTCTTCATGATCCGTAAAGACACATGCTCCC
>JAFSSV010000045.1 GCA_017450825.1 Synergistaceae bacterium | reverse complement strand
GAGTGGACTGAGTTCCTTAAAGCTATTGCCCAATTAATTCAGGCGATCGCTGCTCTCATTCGTACAATAAAAAGGTGAGCAGCTTTTCAATCGTTATTTCTGATTAATCTTGTTGGTTGAGGCCGCAAACCTCAGCCGACAATTTTTGTATTTCGTCCGCGCTCTCCCGGACGATTTAATTTATTATAACACCTAGAACCTTTCATTATGCTAAAATAATTTTCAGTTCATTGAAATATTAATGAATTAGGAGAGCCCTCGGCAATTATAAGCGGGGGGTTGTCGCTGAAAAAACTTCCCCCGCTTGAAAGGGGTGAGAACGATGAAAGAATGGACTGAGTTCATTAAGGCGATTGCTCAATTACTTCAAGCGATTGCCGCTTTCATACGCTCAATAAAACGGTAATGCGCCTTTGACTGTTAGTTTTGTTGGTTGAGGGTAGCAACCTCAGCCGACAATTTTTTTATTTCGTCCGCGCTCTCCCGGACGATTTAATTTATTATAACACTCCTGTTTATTTTAGAAGGGACAATCCGCAAAAATGTTAAAAGTATTCAAAGTCCAGGAAGCTTACTCCGGCGACGCTATGAACGGATGGGCACGCATTCACCCCGACGATATGAGCGCCTTGAATCTAAGCGAAGGCGATCTGATAGAAATCACCGGCAAAAAAACTACAACCGCAAGAGTCCGAACAGGCGACAGGGAAGTCGGCCGCGAGGTTATTCAAATTGACGGGCTTATCCGTGAGAACGCCGGGACTTCTATTGACGAGATAGTCAACGTTGAAAGCAATGTAACTTATCACTTTGCAGGAAGCGCAACCATACAGCCCTTGGGCGACGTAAAATTATCAGACAAAGAAAAAGACGAAGGCTATATACTTTCCATGCTCGAGGGCCAAGCCGTAAGGACAGGAGACAGGCTTCACATAAATTTATTCGGGACTAGAGTCTGTGACTTTTCTGTAAATGCTACGACACCCGAAGGAACTGTAATAATTAATAAGTCTACTTATCTAAATATACTTAAGCCCCTGGAAATTCATCACGCTCATAAAATTTCTTACGAAGATATTGGCGGCCTTAGTTCTCAAATTCGTAAAGTCCGTGAAATGATAGAACTTCCGTTGAGATTTCCGCAGATCTTTGAGAAGCTCGGCATTCAACCACCGCGCGGCGTTCTGCTTTACGGGCCTCCCGGCACAGGCAAGACCGTCATAGCCCGAGCCGTAGCTAATGAAACTGACGCATGGTTCACTCACATTTCAGGGCCGGAGATAATCGGAAAGTTTTACGGCGAAAGCGAAGAACGCCTCCGAAAAATTTTTGAGGAAGCTCAAGACCGAGCGCCTTCAATAATTTTTATTGACGAGATCGACGCTATCGCCCCTAAACGTGAAGACATGGGCGGAGAAAAACAAGTCGAACGTAGAGTCGTTGCTCAGCTCTTGGCACTAATGGACGGCTTGAAATCCCGCGGACAGTTAATAGTAATCGGAGCTACTAATATTCCTAACGCGTTAGACCCGGCTCTAAGACGGCCCGGAAGATTCGACCGCGAAATCTCTATCCCTATTCCCGACCGAAAAGGACGGCTCGAAATTTTAAAAATTCATACGCGCGGTATGCCTCTGGCTAAAGACGTAGACTTGAAAAAAATTGCTGACCTATCTCACGGATTCGTCGGAGCTGATCTCGAAGCTCTGGCAAAAGAAGCCGCTATGAGCTGCGTAAGAGATGTATTGCCTTACGTAAATTTTCATGAGCAAGAAATCCCTTACGAAAAAATTTCAAGCCTCGAAGTCACTATGCGGCACTTCAATAACGCCCTCTTGGAAACCGAACCAAGCGCAACACGCGAAGTCTTTGTCGAAATTCCCGAAGTAACTTGGAAAGACATTGGCGGCCTCGAAAATATTAAAGCCGAACTAATGAACGCCGTAACATGGCCGTTAAACCATTCAGCAATTTTTGAACGCTATGACATTCAAGCACCCCGCGGAATTTTATTGCACGGAGCAAGCGGAACAGGCAAGACCCTTCTTGCTAAAGCCCTAGCTCATGAAAGCGGCGTGAACTTTATCAACGTTCAAAGCGCTAACGTCCTTTCACGTTACTTAGGAGAAAGCGAACGGGCCTTGAAAGATATTTTCAGAGTCGCCAAGCAGGCCGCGCCTTCGATAATTTTTTTTGACGAAGTAGAAAATCTTTTTCCCGAACGTTCCTCCTCCGGAGCTTCGGCCTTCGCTTCAACTGAAAGCCGATTGACCGGGCAATTTTTAGCAGAAATGCACGGGATCGAAGAGCTTAACGGCGTAACGGTCTTGGCCGCGACGAGCCGGATAGACCTGCTGGATAAATCTTTGTTGAATTCCGGCGCGTTTGATTTAAAATTTCAAATGCCTTTGCCGGATATAAAAACCCGTGAGGAAATTTTCAAAATCCATCTAAAGAAAAAAACACTTGACCCCAAAATAAATCTTAATGAGCTTGCTTCAAAGTCTGAAAATTTTTCCGGCGGCGATATTGCCCGGCTATGCAGACGCGCCGCAATGAAAGCTCTTAGAAGACAGATCGAACTTAATCAAGAGTTTTTGATAGTCCGTGAGGATTTTGAATTATGATTGAACTTACAGCCGAAGAAGATTTTGAACGGATGGATATTTTTTTATCGGAGAAGCTAAACATTACGCGTTCTCAAATAAAAAAATTAATTACTCAAGGCAATATTATCGGCGACCATGACGCTAAACCCGCCGCAAAAGTCAAAGCCGGCGACAGATTCATAATAACGCTCCCGGAGTCTGAAAATCTTAGCGTAATTGAGCCTCAGCCGGTAAGCTTTGAAGTAGTTTACGAAGATAATTATTTAATCGTCATTAACAAGCCCGCCGGAGTCGTTGTTCACCCCGCGCCCGGCAATCCCGATCGAACGCTCGTAAACGGACTCGTCTATCGCTATCCTGAACTTGCGAAGCTTACGAGCAAGCTCCGCCCCGGCATAGTTCATAGACTCGACATGGGAACTTCCGGGCTTATGGTTGTTGCCCGTAATACTCAAACGGCTTTGAAGCTTCATGATATGTTCCAGCAAAGACAGATTTCTAAAAAATATATCGCCCTTGCTCACGGTCACCCGGCAAAAGATCACGGAGTTATTTCAGGCCCGATTGAAAGAGATCCCGATAATTATTTAAAGATGGCTATAGTTCAGAACGGCAGGCCCTCTTTAACAGGCTATAAAGTTTTATGGACTAGAAATAATTTCTCTCTAGTAAGGCTTAAATTATTCACGGGCCGGACTCATCAGATCCGTGTACACTTCGCGGCGTTGGGCTGTCCTTTGGTCGGCGATGTAACTTACGGCGCTCCCGAAGAAGAAGCGCAAGAGCTTGGCCGAGTCCTCCTTCACTCGTGGCGGCTGTCCTTCACTCACCCGGTGACCGGAAAAAAAATGGAGTTCAGGCAATATATCCCCAAAGCCTTCATAAGCTTCATAGAAAAAATTAAAGATGTCGAATGAAATGAGCCGAAAGGGCTGTAGCTAAAAAATTTTTGAAATAATTCCCTCGCCAGTAAGCTTACATTTAGTAATAACCCCCTCGCCAGTAAGCTGGCCTTTTTTTTAAAAGCAACCCCCCTGTCAGCAAGCTGACATCCCCCCTTTCAGGAGGGACAAGAGAGCTTTTCAAGATATTCTATTTCCTTTACACTCTTGCCTCCCCTGAAAGGGGAGGTGGCCCGAAGGGCCGGAGGGGTTGTGGTTAAAGAATAAGGGAGGTGCCTAAGGGAGGCCGGAGGGGTTATGGTTAAAGAATAAGGGAAGTGCCTAAGGGAGGCCGGAGGGGGCTTATAGTTTTTAGGTATGCTTACTATAAAAAAATTTATATTAAAAAATCTTAAAGGGTAATAACATTGGCTATCACGTCACTAAAATTAAAAGGCTTCAAAAGTTTCGGGCGGCAATGCGATTTTGAATTCAGCAAAAACTTTACGGCTATTGTCGGCCCGAACGGAAGCGGAAAGAGCAACATACTTGATGCGCTTAAATGGATTCTCGGCGAAGGTTCTTCCTCCGGATTGAGAATAACGAGGCAAAGCGATTTACTTTTTCAAGGGAGCTTTTCAACTCCTCCGGCAAATAATGCTGAAGTAATTTTGAATCTTCAGGCCGAAGATCAAAAAGGAAGTCTGCGCAGAATTTACGCTCAAGAGTCCGGAGCAGTTTTATTTCTGGACAATAAAAAAATTCTGCTGCAGGAACTAGAACGAATCAAAGCCCGTTTCAATTTGGAAGGCGAAGGCTTTGCGCTTATAGGTCAGGGAGAAATTTCAGACACTATCCACCAAAGACCCAAGGAACGCCGCAAACAATTTGATGCGCTCTTCGGGATCGAACGCTATAGAGAACGGCGCGACGACAGCGTCAAAAAACTCGAAGAGACTCAAAACGAGTCCCAACGCATTAAAACTTTAATCGAAGAACTTAACGCCCGCCGCGCAGAAATTTCCGGCGAAGTTGAAATCGCTCTGCAAGCTCAAGGAATTCTGGACGAGCTGGACGTGTTAAGACATGATTATTATTTTTTCAAGCGCCGCTCAATCGAAAACGAACAAGCCGACTTTGAAGTCAAACGGCAGATAATAACTTCTAGGCTTGACGGTGTGGAAGCATGGTTAAGACGGTGGACTAAAGGATTAAAATTCTACGAGGAGAAGCTCGCGCCCGATAAGGAACATAATTTATTTTTAACGAGGCTCGTTGATATTAGAACAGAGCGCGACACTATACACCGTCACGCCTTTTTGCTTGCGAGGCAAGTCAAAGAAATTAAATCTAAACGGGGCGAACTTCAAAACGACAGAGACGCTTTAAAACTTCAGCGCGACTCGCTCGAACAGGAAAGGCAACGGACTCAGGAAGAGCAAAATAATTTATCTCAAGAGCTTGAGGCCAAGCAAAAAGATTTTTCAGAGCGCGAAAAAATTTTCAACGACGCTCAAACAAAATCAAAAAACGAATTGGCCCGGCGGAAAAAAATTTTTGACGAGATAGCAGGCTTGAAATTAAAACGCTCACGACTCGAAGCTGATATTTCGGCGACAGAAAAATCCCACGAGGCCGCCCTGAAAGAAATCAGCTCAATCGAAGAGCAATGCTCCGCAAAAAAAATTGAGATAGAAAATCTTACGGCTCAAAAAAATTCAATCGAAGAAAATTTTTCAAGGCTTGCCTTCTCGTGCCAGCAGGAAAGCTCAAACGTTCAAGCCCTCCGGCGCGAGCTTGCTCACTTGGAATCGCAATACAATAATTTAAGCGGCTCAAATTTTTTCACGACCGGAATTTATCCTGAACCTGTGAGAATAATTTTAAAGGCCGCCGAAAAAAATTTAATCAGCTCAAAGCCTCAAGCAGTCGCCGATGTTTTTTCCTGTTCGTCTGCTGAAGTAGCCGAAGCTGTCGAAGCTTATCTCGGAGGCCGTCAATATTGGCTGCTCGTTCACACGCTGGAACAAGCCCAAGAAGGCATAGACTTTTTAAAACAGAACAAGGCAGGCCGCGCAACTTACTTGGCACTCGAACGAGCAAGACCCCGCGCAAGAGATACAAGAATAAATTTAAATGCCCGCGGCGTTACAGGCTGGTCAATGGATTTAATTACGGTTGAAAGTGAATGGGCCGATGCCTTGTCGCATATAATGGGCGATCTTTTAATAGTTCAGGACTACGCGACAGCCAGCGAACTCGTTAGAACGGGCGTGAAATTTCCCGTTGCTACTCTTGAAGGCGAAGTCTTCGCGACCGGCGGAACAGTGAGCGGCGGAAGTTCAAAGCAGAAGGCCGGAGCAGTCAGCGCCCGTCAAAGGCAAGAGGAAATTACAAGACAGATCGAAAATCTTAAAAGCTCTATAGCCGTAACTACAGGCAAGCTTGAAAAAAATATGACACTTGAAAAAAATTTACGGCACGAGTTTGAATTAATTTCCAACGAGCTTGAAGACTCTAAGGCAAACTTAAACGCCGCCCAAAGAAATTTTAAAGCCTTGGCCGGAGATCTTGAGCGGGTCAAAAATGAAACTGAAAGTCATATATTAAATAAGAAGAAACTTGAAAGCCAGCTCGAAAATTTTATGGCAAGAGCTAATGAACTTGAGCAGGAAATCAAAGACCTTCCCGACGTTCAGGAACAAAGCTACGAGTTAGTAATAGCTCCGTTGAAAAATGAGCTGAAACTTTTAGAAGACCGCTTGAAGGTCGTAAAGACTCTTAACGAACGAGTCGCCGGGGAATTTAAAAATCTCTGTTCAAGGATTTCTAAAGACGAAGAAGAAATCGAAGCCGGAAAAATTCTTGAGCAGGATAACCGGGAGAAATTAAAAATTCTTGCGCTCAATCATGCCGAAGCTTACAAGGCTGAAAAAAATTTACGGCAGGAAATTTTAAAACGTAATGACGAGTTCAGCGCCGCCCGGAAAAAAATTCAAAGGGTTCGTGAAAAAATTAACAGGGCTAACTCAAACGTCACGAAGATTAATAACGAGCTTGCTAATTTTGACGCTAAGATCTCACATGTTGATAATGAACTTAATCAATTAATAGAACTCTGGGACGACAAATACCCTTATAACAAAAACGAGGCCCGCGAAATCGAAGGAGGCCGCGAATTAACTTCGGGCCTTAGAAAGCTGGAACGGGAATTAAAATCACTTGGTCATTATAATTTAGGAGCGCTGTCCGAGGATCAATCTTTGACGGAACGGGTCGACTTCTTGACCTATCAGCTTGAGGATGTTGACTCGGCTTCCAGTGAGTTAAAAAATTTGATAGCCGACACGGACTCGCAGGTCGAAAAATCTTTTACTAATTCCATGTTAAGAGTCGACAGCCGCTTTAACGAATTATTCCAGAGATTATTCGGAGGAGGGGAGGCGCGTTTGATATTGCAGCCGGGGCCTTCGATATGGGAGCGCGGAGTTGATATCTTTGCTCGTCCGCCGGGAAAAAAATTACAGAACATCTCACAGCTTTCAGGCGGTGAGCAGTCGTTGACTTCGATAGCTTTAATTTTTTCGACGTTGGAGGCGGCTGGGACTCCGTTGGCCGTTCTTGATGAAGTTGATGCGGCGCTGGATGAATATAATTTGATTCGTTTTGCTGATCTTGCTAAAGAATATTCGCGGACGATTCAGATTATCGCAATGACTCACAGACGGGCGACAATGGAACGCGCCGATTTAATTTACGGCGTGACTATGATTGAGGCGGGCCTGTCTGCAACGGTAGGAATCAATCCAGAAAATTATGAGTAATGACGAAATCGGCGAATTAAAATTACTTCAGCCCGAACAAGGGCCAAGAGTCAACATGGACACGATTTTATTAGCCTCATGGGTTAAGCTTCACAAGAAGTCTGTAAAATTTCTTGAAGCGGGTTGCGCAGCCGGAGCTGTGTCGCTGCTGCTTGCTATGAAGTTTAAAAATAATTTTCAGATTACCGGCCTTGAAATTCAAAATGAGCTTGTTGAACTTGCGAAGCTCAACGCGAAAAATAACAAGCTTGACTCGCGGGCAAATTTTATTTCCGGTGACCTTCGGGACAAAAATATTTTGCCGCGTGAAAATTTTGACGGGCTTGTTATCAATCCGCCTTATTCTTCGCGGCAGGCCGGGCGAATGAGTCAAAGCGAGTCGCGTTCTACAGCCCGGCTTGAATTGACTTGTACGCCCGATGATGTTGGAGAATTTGCCTTCAGGGTTTTGAAGAATCGCGGGAGGTTGTTCGCGGTGTTCGCGAGCACGAGGCTGGACAGTTTTATAAATTCCATGCTGAAATTTAAAATGACTCCCAAGAGATTAAGGCCTGTATATCCTAAGAGGGACTCGGATTCTAATTCAGGAATTTTTTTAATTGAGTGTGTAAAGTTCGGAGGGGAAGGCATGAATATTTTGCCGCCGCTTTTTATTCGTGACGAATATAATAACTACACGCAGGAATTATTAGCGCAATATAAATTTTAATTAAAGGGAGATTAGAAATTTTTTTATGTATGAAATTCTTTCAATAGGGACTCAATTTTTTATTTATGACCGGCTGAGGGCCGCGGGTGTCAGCAAAGTAATCAGGAAAATTTTTTTGGCATGGGCTTTCTTTTGGGTAATAGCGGGCTTGCTGTCGAGCTTTGATCTTCTTTACGCTGAATATGATTTAATGCCGCTGCACTTGGCCGAGGTTATTCACGCGTTCTCTTTAACTTGGGTAATAATTACGCTGTACGCCTTCGGATCGTTTTTTCTTATGGACTTGTTGACTCGTTTCAAAGGCTACACTAAGAAAAAAGTTTTGCTGGCTACTCTTCTCACGATAGTTATAACTTTGTATAGCATGTTAGAAGCTTATTACGTAACGCCCCGATACGTTGTAATAAAATCTGACAAGCTCAAAGCTGAAAGAGTCCGTATAGTTTACTTGACTGATACACACATCGGAGGGCTTTCAACAAAATTTCATCTTGACCGCGTAATGAGTATAGTAAACGAAGCAAGCCCTGATATTTTTCTTTTGGCCGGGGATATTCTTGACGGAGATATGAGCTACAGGACACGAGAACTTGAAATGCTCAAGGCCGGGGCTTTGAAAGCTCCCTACGGTGCTTTTGCGGTCAACGGTAATCATGAACATTATTGGATTTTGGACGAAGACATTGAAGGGACAATCCGTGAGGCCGGATTTAATTTGCTTATCAACGAGCGCGCCGAACTTCCTGAACTTGGAATAACTATTCTTGGTCTTGACGATATGATTCACGGCTGGTTAAGCCCCGTAATAAAACCGGAAGACAAAAAAAATTTTGTTTTAGTTTTGAAGCACAGGCCGGGCTTGCCGTTTGATTCTAAAGGAAATTTTGACTTGCAGGTTTCGGGGCACACTCACGGCGGACAGTTCTGGCCTCTTGGATATTTCAAGAACATGGCGGCCAATAGCGTACAGGGACTTTCTAAGAAGTCCGGCGGTTATGTTTACGTGAGCAACGGTTCGGGGTTTAACGCGGCGATGTTGAGGTTGTTCGTACCGCCGGAGGTCACTGTAATAGATTTAATAAAGGAAAAATAATTTTATGCTTACGTTAGTTCCGACTCCGATCGGGAATTTAGAAGATATAACTTTGAGGGCCTTGCGCGTGTTGCGTGAGGCCGATTTAATAGCGTGTGAGGACACGAGGACTTCGGGAATCCTCTTAAAAAAATATAATATCAAGAAGCCTTTGACTTCGTTTCATCTTCATAACGAGAACAACAAGCTTGACCTGCTCTTAAAAAAATTACATGATGGAGAAAATATCGCGGTAATTTCGGACGCTGGAACGCCGGGAATTTCTGATCCGGGTTGGATATTATTGAAGCGTGCCTTGGAGGAAGGGCTTGAAGTTGACGTGTTGCCGGGGGCGAGTGCAGTTTTGCCGGCGGTTTTGCTGTCGGGGCTTGAGCCTCAGCCTTTTATTTTTTTGGGCTTTCCCCCTGAAAAATCCGGAAGGCGTGAAAAATTTTTTGAGGGCTTGAAGGATTCGCCTTTTACGCTTTGTTTTTACATATCGCCTCACAAGGTCGAAAAAAATTTGAATGAGCTTTTAAAAATTTTTGGTGACAGGCCGGCGGCGTTAGTCCGTGAGATCAGCAAGCTTCATCAGGAGGCAATCCGCGGGACTCTCACAAGCATTCTTGAAAGAGTCAAGCAAGGAGTGAAGGGCGAACTTGTGTTAGTGATCTCCCCTGCCTCCCCTGTGTAAAGGGAGCTTGGGGGTAGTTCTAATTAAGCCTCCCCTTTCTTCTTTAGCTACAACCCCCTCCGACCTTTCAGGCCACCTCCCCAAGGGGAGGCTTTGTGTAGCAGGAATCCTAGCCTCCCTCGGGGGAGGGGAACCGCTTGCGGTGGTGGGGGTCTTGTTAGTATAAAAAATTTTTTAAAGGAGTGCGATAAACATGAGCAAGATTTTTAATATTTACGGCGTTGACGCTCACGCAATGACGAAAAAATTATTGGAGGAGGCCGAAGCTTTCAAGCTTGTTCCTGCTGGAGGGAGTGTAGCCTTGAAGCCTAACTTGGTTGTCGCTGGATCGCCTGAGAACGGAGCGACGACTCACGCTGGAATTTTGAGCGGCTGCATAGAATATTTTTTAGAGCATGAAATAAAAAATCTAAGCATAATCGAAGGCAGTTGGGTCGGAGATGAAACTATGCGGGCAATGAGACGCGCCGGCTATGACAAAGTATGTGAGAAGTATAACGTCCCGTTCTATGACCTCAAGCGCGACAAAACTAAAAGCATTAACACTCCGATCGGCCCGATTGAAATTTGCGAACGAGCTTTAAGTGCCGGCCTTCTTGTTAATCTTCCTGTCTTGAAGGGGCATTGTCAAACTGTAATGACATGCGCCCTAAAAAATCTTAAAGGCTGCTTGCCTGACCGTGAGAAGCGGCGCTTTCATTCGTTAGGACTCACGAAGCCTATAGCGGCGCTTGGTTCTGTCTTGAGGAGCGGCTTAATAATAGTCGATAGTATTTGCGGCGATTTAAATTTTGAAGAGGGAGGCAACCCTGTCCACACTAATAGAATTTATCTTGGAACAGATCCTGTTGAGATTGACTCATACGGCTGTAACTTAATGGGCCTTGAGCTTGAGGAGGTACCTTATATAAAGCTTGCTGAAAAATGGGGAGCAGGTTCGGCAAAATTTTCGCCCGAAGAAATTTTGAATCTCAATGAGCCTGACGCGGCAGGGAAATATCCCAAGCCTTCGGGGACAGTCGCGAGTCTTACGCGCAACGTTCACGAGGACTCGGCGTGTTCTGTGTGCTATGCGAGTCTTGTAAGGGCGCTGCACGTGAATTCGAAGGGCCTCATGAAAAATATTTTTATCGGGCAGGGCTGGCGCGGCAAAAAGATTCCCGGAGGAGCTTTAGGGATTGGGAATTGCTGCAAGAATTCAGCGCGCAATGTTAAAGGCTGTCCTCCGAGTGCCAAGGATATTGCTGAAAGTTTTTAGTGTATAATATTGAAAAGAAAGTCGCCCCGACGAGGAAAGGACGACTTAGAAAAAGATGCCTAAGCGGGATTGGTGGTCCTACTCAGGCGGTAAGTTCCCTACCTGAAGAGGGACATAACAGCGCGAATAGCTTTTAAAATAAGTTCTAAGACTGCTGCATAAGTGCCTACAACGGCTATGAAGTGTAGCAGTCTTATTATTAAGTCAAGCTTCTTCATTGCGCTCATCCACCTCCTTCCTTGTTTAGGTCGAAGGGGACGCCCTTGGCACCCCATCCGACTAAACGGGATGCCTCGTCTAAAATTTATTCTATCATGATTTTAGAATAAAAAAATTCTCCCAAACCACAAAAATTTTTCTCTAATGCTAGGATTTACAGTTTTGTTTAATTTTCTAAAGCTCTTGAGTCTCACTAGGAGATTTTTATCGAAGAGGCCGAGATAATCTTCAAGCTCTTTTAATTTTTCCGGGTACATAAATCGCTCGTAGCGTTTCTTGAATAAT